>JAITHD010000165.1 GCA_031280155.1 Treponema sp.
CCCCCCCCCCCCCCCCAGATTTATCATTATCCATACTTGGACTTGCCGTTTTTTTTGAGCAGGAAACCAACAAAGAAAAAACAGCGATTGACAAACATAGTGTTTTTTTCATTTTTTTCTCCAAAATATTAAAATTACAATTTATTATAATTACTATAAAACAATAATTTTCTATATGTCAAGAAAAATATTTGATATGATATGTTTTTTTTGTTTGAAGGGGCTTAAAATTTATACGATCCGGCATTATTTACTTAACGCATTAAGTAAAATTCATCTGCCCTGCCTAAAGGCAGAGGGCTTACGGCGAATTCGATAAACAGGAATTTTAAATATTGACATATTCAGGATGCTAGGGTACTGTATTTATGCTTAACCTCATAGATTAAGCAACAAAGCTATGAAATCACGAGTAACCATGAGGGATATTGCGAAAGAACTCAAGGTAAGCGTTGTAACCGTAAGTAAAGCGCTGAACGGTAAGGACGGGGTAAGCGAGAGCTTGCGGACTTTGATCAAGGGACAGGCGGAAAAAATGAAGTATGTGTATAACAGCCTGCCCCATAGTATGCTTACTGGACGGAATTGTAATATCGGCATCCTCATCAGCGTAAAATATTTAGGGGAAAGTTCGTTTTATTGGGTGTTCTTTCAAAAACTGTTAATTGCGCTTAAACAAAGAAAGTATCTGGGAATTCTTGAACTGGTAACGGAAGAAGACGAGGCGAATCATACGATTCCGGCGTTTATGGAGGCTAACAAGGTTGACGGGTTTATTGTGCTGGGGCAGTTGTCAGATTCCTATTTATCGATGCTTATCCTCCAAAATCCTTGCTGCGTGTTTTTAGACTTTTATTCTGAAATCGGCGCCTGTGACTGCGTCGCCGCCAATAACGTGCTTGCGTCATATAAATTGACCAAACTGCTGATTGATCGAGGGCATACAAAGATCGGGTTTATCGGCACAACCTCCGCGACTACCAGTATTCTTGACCGGTATCTCGGTTTCTGCAAGGCTCTGCTTGAATTAGGCTTGCCTCGGGGAGAACCCATTGCGGATCGAGATAATCGGGGATATTTTTACCCTGAAATCGAACTTGATTTGGGAACCTATACCGCGTATGTGTGCAACAACGATCAACTGGCGGGAAAAGTGATTCAGCAGCTTCGGCGGCAGGGACTGCGGATTCCAGAAGATATTTCTATTGCCGGCTTTGACAACGCCGACAACTTGATTACTGGAGGCGTTGACGTTACCAGCGTTGAAATCAATATCAGCGGTATGTGCGAATCCGCAGTAAACGCCGTCCTTCAGCGCATTGAAAACGACTTATACAAACCCCAGGGAATACTCTGGATTGACGCTCAAGTAATCGAGAAACAATCAGTTATCCCCCTACAGGTGGATTGCTCCTGACAGGCTGGGTCCCAGTAGAACTAGTCTTTACGTCCAGTGCATTTAATAATGTGGTAGCCGAACTGGGTCTGCACTACATCGCCGACTGATCCGGGAGAGAGCCGTTTAACCGCAGATTCAAAGGGCGCTACCATTTTACCTGGTCCGAACCAGCCTAAATCACCGCCTGAAGATTTTGAGGGACACGTAGAAAATTCTCGGGCCAGAGATTCAAATTGAACGCCCTGCTTGATCCGTTTGAGGATATCTTCAGCCAAACCTCTATCTTTAACCAAAATATGACTTGCACGCCACTCCATATAAACTCCAATAAAAACCCCGGAGAAAGGAGAAACTCCGGGGCAACTACATGAAGAAGGAATCTAAAAACATAATGTATATCGTTTATTCCTACCTCAAATAACCAACTCCACGGTGAAAAGTAACAAAAATCTTACTGATTTTCATCAATAAGATTTTTATTCCGGTATACCGAATCATCCCGCACTAAAAATCCTTGGTTTTCCCAAAACTGATTTCCCTGTTCGTTGGTTTTAAACCCAACCAGCGCGATTTTATGGATCCCTTCTTCCCGGAACTTCTTTTCAACCTCAGATACCAGCGACCTGCCAATGCCTGACGCCGGTATTCAGCCTTTACCGAGGTATATAAAGCAAATACCTGGGCATAATCCGTATTACCGGTTTGTCTTCCATCATTATTCTTTGATGGTACTTCGATAATAGCTGGCGAATTTTTTGTCGTGAACCATGATGTGATCCTTGAGCCAATCTGTTACGAGCTTTGCCATATCCAAGGCCACGGTTTTGTCACCGGTATTGCTGTACCGTTGGTTCATTTCCTGAAAGGATGCAAGAAACGCGGTATGAAACTTCTTGTGATTCTCGAATTCAGAATACTTACTGGTAATCTGCAAGTCTTCTTCTTCCTGAAAATGCAGGATCACATATTCACCAAGAAATTTCAACATATCCGTCAACTTGCCGTGCTTGCTAGGATCCGCTAATACATCGGCTTGCCGGAATATTTCCTGATGCCGTTTATCAATTTTTTCTACATTTGTTTCTAATGCAGCATTCCATACTGACGCCATTTTGGCTCCTTCTAAGTATTTTAAATAGTACCCAGTATCTGTCTGTCAGCCACCCCCACGTCTAAAGGCGGGGGCTTGGGTTGATTGCTCGGCTTGCTCTCCAAAATTTCTTTTTTCTAAGCAGGTATTTCTACAGCGGTTTCACTCCCGTTACCGAGAGCCCGCGCCGCCATATCCATAGATGTTACTTCCCCGCGCCGCGCGGGTAAGTCTATTTGACTTTTTAAGTATACCACCACGCAGGCAGGGTGATCAAGAATGTTGTTACAAAACTTTTTTGTTGCGCCTTATATCCCCAGGTATAAAGGTTTTTTCTATAAGGTTTTACGGCGGTTTCGATAAATATTACTCATAATTAAGGCGTTATGCAAATTCATGCCCTTCCTTTGGACAAAAGAATTCCTAGTCCTGGGGATTTCCCTCCAGTTCACAATAGGCTCGGTAGAAATTACTATCTAGTATGCTTTCCAAGGCCGCAATTTCTTGTTGAGGATGCCCGGCGGCTTCCCGCAGCCGCGCCATTGTCCCGCGTATAGCCGGAAGGTCTTGCCAATGAGAAAAGAGACCCCCCGGCAGATGCTGATAGGGAGCGTCGGTTTCGATAAGCAAACGTTCCGGCGGCAAGCCAGCGCAGGAACGCATCGAGTCTTTGCGCCCTTGTACCATAGGATTGCCAAAAGAAAAATAGGCGTTTACGCCTCGCTTCAACAGGGCTTCCCCTTCTCCAAGGGTTCCGGGATAGGAATGAAAAATTACAGACCGCAGCCTTTTGAGAACCTTAATCTGAGCAAAGATTTTATGCATGGCTTTGCGTACATGAAGCACCAGAGGAAGTTCTTTGCTTACCGCAAGCTCCAGATGAACCGCAAAAAGCTGATCTTGCAGAACTTCAGTATTCCGAAAGGTTTGATCAAACAGGTCAAATCCGGTTTCTCCTATGGCGTGGAGCCGATTTTCAGCGGCTAAGGTTTCCAGAACCATAAGCGATGAAGAAACTTGCTGAGAATGTTTTTCTGAACTTGCTGGAAGCTGAGGATGTACCCCGAAACAGCAGAATATCCGAGGTCCTTTATCCTGCAAAGCCTTTTGGCTTAGTTTTTCATGGTATACAAAATCCGCCAGATTCCAAGCGCTTGCGGCGCATCCAAGTCCTTGGTTCCGGCGTTCTTCCTCAGCATTGGGCGAGCGTTTTATCAAATCCCGGAGGTGACAATGAGCATCAATAGGCATACAGATATCCTTAAAGGTACTAGATTTAATTAATACTATTGTACATAATATATTCATGATGGAAACGACCGAGTATTTGAAAGAACTTTCGAATGCCCTTGAGAAAAGACGAGATTGGATTGAAAAGACCCAACTAGATAAATTAAAAGAACGAATTCGGGCATTCTATAGCGCATATAATACATTTTACTTGTTTTTACTCAAGAAGGGGTTGATAAAAGAAGATCCTTTTAAAAATGAAGACGGCATACAAATAGGAAAGATTTATATTCCTAAAACTTCGCCCTTTGTAGAGGCTACCAAACTTCAAGATATCAGTATTAGATTAGCTGATTACGATAATCAGCTTAAAATCTTGGCTGATTATTATCCCCTGAGTATAAATAAACTGGATTTTGACCAGATCAATCTTATCATGGGGCTTATTAAGTACATTGACTGGGTTTCTCTTACTCCTGATTCGGATTATCCCCTTACTCAAGCGGTTGCGGAGATTAAAAATCAAGTAAAATTAGAAGTTAATTCCAACTTAAACGCCCCTCTAAGTTTAGCTAAACTTACTAATTTTATTTTAGGCTGCTTAAAGGTAATCAATGATTTTAATCGGGAGCGTTATAAGTATGAAATCCGTAATGCGGTATTCTATAATTTACCTCAAGATCAAGCGCCGTCTCTTATTGAGGTAAAAAAGCGTTTTACCGCGGTGCTGCCGACGAAACCTTTCTATGCCGAGTTAGCTGAAGAGACGATTAACGAGGATTATTCGGCGGAAGGTCCCCAATTACGGGAAAAGGTGCTCAAGTCCTTGGCAGTGGCTGAGGAAAAACCTAAAACCTTTGTTTCAAACCGGACACTCCTCGTGGACGGAGTTCAGATCATTGGCACTATTTCCAGTCTCCTTATTATCATTATGGAGAAATTTGATTATAATAGAATCTTGCTGGAAGACCCGGAACCCAATTTTTGGACCCAGATTAAGCGGTTTATTGATAAAATTATGAGTAAGCCTCCGGAACCCGCGATATATGAAGTAGAGTATACTATAGAAGAAAATTCCACTAAATCTCGAGGCAGTCCTGGAGTCATCCAGGTCAAAAAGGAGATTGTCTATGAAGAACTTAGAAGCGATCTTGAGAAACGAAGTCAGAATCTATCGTCTATCAGTTTTCAAGGCAATGCGTTGACAAAAATTGAAGCCTTACCGGATGATGAACTGCTGCATTTCTTGGAACGGGCTATCAGGGGAATCATCAGTTTATATAAAATCTTGGGAGCGGTAGATCATTATTTTAAAAAAAGCATAAACGATAAATACCGAGATAGAATAAAAGGTATAAAACCAGAACTGAGCGCCATGAAGAACGCTTTTATCAAGGCTAATGAAAAAGCCGCGGATTATACGACGTTAAAAGAAGCTGAAGAAGTCAAAAAATGGCTTCCCAGACCCCAGGAAGAGCAGGAACTGGATCCGGGAGTCTTGATTTGAAGCTTCCTACATGAAGAGCATAGTAGAATAATGTGTAATATTTTTTTTAATTATTCCGAATTAAAAGTAATACCCAAAAGTGGTAATTTGAGGGATAAAAAATTCCCTGTATAGTATTGTATGGAAGGCGTTTTATATATAGTATATATCTATGAGTGAACTTACCGATTATCAGAAAGCCCTCTCAGAAGCTATAGACGCACGGCGGAATTCGCTTGAAAAGTCGGAAGTAGCTGATTTAAAAGAAAAACTTCGTGCTTTTCAGACTGCGTATACCTCGTTATATGCGTTGCTGCTTAAAAAAGGGTTAATAAAAGAAGATCCTTATAAAGGGGACGCCCAAATGGGGGAAATTCGTATTCCTGAAAATACTCCTTTTTCCGAGACTGACAGCGTTGAACAGATCAGCATCAGACTGGCGAGTTATGATACCCAGCTTGATTTCTTGGCAAATTTTTCTCCTCTTGGGGTAGATTTTTTTACGCTTGAACGGATTAAGTTATTGTTAGGGCTGATAAAGTATGTTGACTGGGTTCATCTGAGCGCAAGTTCTGATTCTCCGATTACCGCGGCGGTAGGGTCTTTTATAAACCGCCTCCGGGGAAGCGCCGATACAATGGGGATTAATGTGGTCAACGGCGTTACGGTAACATTAAAAAAATTGACTGCTGAAATCATGTCCTGCTTAAAACGCCTCACTGATTTTAGCAGAGAAGTGTATAAATTGGAACTAAGAAACTTGATAATTGAAAGTTTTTCCGGGAATAAACCTTCATCAGTGGCGGATATTAAGAAAAAATTTGTCGCCGCCAAGACAAGGAAGCCCTTTTACAGCGAATTAGCTGAAGAAGTCTACAAAGAAGATTATTCACCTGACGGACCTGCTTTGCGGGAAAAGATTCTTAGGTCTCTGGGAAATGTGGCAGTCTCTGAAAAAACCAAACCCGCTGTTAAACAGGAGCCTTCAATTAAGTCTATTCTCATTGAAGGAATTCAGGCATTAGGTTCTGTTTCATCTACCCTCACCGCCATAGGAGAGAAATTTGATGAAAATGAGCTTCTTATGGAGCGCCGAAAAATCAGTTTTTGGAGCAAAGTTAAGCGGGTTATGGGACAAATGCTCAATCAAGAACCAGAACCTACGATTTATGAAGTTGAATTTACTGACGGAAACGCAAAAACCGGGCTCAAGGATCGGGTTAATTTCACGAATTTACGGGAAGAAATAGATAAAAAAGCAAAGAATTTGGCTAACGCCGGTAATCGGAGCACCGCCAAACTTGAAGCGTTGCCGGAGGATCAGCTTATCCGTTTTCTTGAGACCGCTATCAAGGAAGTCCGGATGCTGCATCGAGTATTAGGCGCGTTAGACGACTATTTTAAGAACGCGGCAGATAAGGAAGACCGCAGCAAGGTAAAGGGAATAAAACCAGAACTGGCGACTATAAAAAGCGCATTTCTCAAGGCCTCTGAAAAACTCATGGAATACGCTGATCTAAAAGAAGAAGAAGACCAATTCAAACGGCTGGGTATTGATCCGGTTGGGTAGTAGGTGTATTCTTTTAATTAATTTGTAACTATGACTTATTACTCGATTAGGGGAGTATTATGAATAAAAAACCGTCCCTTCTATGGGCGCTTATTATTCTGGGGATAGGCGCTTGCGGCAGCGCCCCAGGTCAGCAAACCAAAGACCCCCACAGGTCTGCTGTTAACGCCTCGGATTCCCAGAGGGAACACTCACAATTTTCCGAAGAACCAGATTTTGCGATTCCTCGTCCGCGTTCTGTCGTTAGGGACGAGCTGACAACTGCTTTTCCAAAAAGCGAGATGGAATTAGATTTCCGGAAGGCTTTTCTTTCCAATGAAGCCCAGCTTTTTACCGCGCTTTATGAGGGACTTTTTTCGTATCATCCTTTTACAATGGAACCAATTCCAGGGGTAGCGACTAAATGGGTTGTATCAGAGGATAAAAAGCAATGGACCTTTACGCTTCGCAAAAACGCCAAGTATTGGAATGGGGATACAGTCACAGCGGAGCATTTCCGATCCGCCTGGCTTTCTCTTTTAAATCCTGCTCAACAGGCGCCGTATGCGTCGCTTTTTGATATTATCGACGGCGCCAGAGCGTATAGACTAGGACAGAACCGAGACCCCAATCGAGTCGGTATTACCGCAAAAGACGATGAGACCTTGATAGTGCGTTTAACCGCGCCGGCTTCTTTTTTCCGCAGTATGCTCTGCCATCATTCATTCAGTCCTATTCATCCGTCAATGCTCAATAAGAAAAATTGGTCTAGTGAACCGCCGATTTCTAATGGACCCTTTTTAATTAAGGAAAATAAACCAAACCGGATGACCCTGATTAAAAACGATGCCTATTGGGATGCTAAAAACGTATCTTTAAATAGGCTTATTTTGAAATTCATTAATAACGGCGATGAAGCCGCGGCGCTTTGGAATTCTGGAGAAGCCCGATGGGTTTACCGAGAGGTAAATATGAACAATCTGACCG
>JAITHD010000184.1 GCA_031280155.1 Treponema sp.
AATGCGACGGTACAAGCCGCCAGAGGGCAGCGGTTAAAACTTTTTTGTATGTTTTGGCTCCCAGATAAATCCAGAGAAAATTTTCGTGATACTTTTTCGCTGTCACCGGAAAGATCAAAATATTTAAAGCGATACCCAAATTCATCGGCGCGCCGTTCAATTTTATCCCACAGAATGCTGGGATATTTTGTCGGCGTCATAACAATGTTGTATTTTTTTACCGATTCCCAAAAAATATCTTTCTGTACAAGAAGCAGTACCCCATTGGTAATTATTTGTATAAGACTGTTCGGGAAATACTGCCGGGCGATACGCATAAATTCATGCAGGCAAGGATTTAACAGCGGCTCTCCTCCGACAAGCATTATTGCGGGAATATTACCATCTGATAATTCTGACAGGCGTTTTAAGTCACGTTCGGTCGTTTCCAAATCGGCAAACTCAGGCTCGGCGAGGGGCGAAAAATGATTGCAGCTGTAACATCCAAGATTACAATGCTCGGCTACATATATATCAATGCTTTCTAATACTGTTGCACGGATATTTTTTTTCAACCGCCCCCTTATTTGCGCTAAAATTCTTATGACCCGGGAATTACCAAAACCTAAGCTGCCGAGTATCTTTTTCAGGTTTCTTTCAAAAAACATAAGCAGTTTTTGCGATGCCGGCATATTATTTTTTTTCAACTTTAAACTTTCCTGCTCTTGAAAAATACAATAAGCCAGTGAAAAAAACGATATATTCTGAAAGGTTTGCCAATCCGCAGCGCGAATACAAACACATCAAAAAATATACCCGGAAACCGGACTAAACGTCCAATCCAAGGATGCGTAGCATGATACGAAACCTGTTTATTACGAAGATAATAATTGCAATAATACGCATTCACCGCGTATGCGGATTTCACCAAAAGCAGATACGAAAGTAAAAATCTCGCGTCTTCGCCTATCCTGTGCCGGCTAAACCGCATTGAATACCGTTTTATTACATCTGTTTTGAACATTTTACCCCAAACCGTCGCTTGAAGAAGTGTTTTTGTACATCCGTTTTCGTCCAAGGCCCCTTCATTTTGAGCATTTACCAAAGTAATATATTCGCCGGACGAGTTTTTGAGCCCCGCTACGCTTCTTCCGTCTTCGATTATATGCGTGTTAAAAACGAGCATATCGCAAGAGGTATTGTCCATAATTTTGGAACATTCCTCTGCTGCGTTTAATTCAAGCGAATCGTCGGCGTCGCAAAAAAGTATATACTCCCCTCGCGCCTTGTCCAATGCCGTATTGCGGGCGTTTCCCGGACCGGAATTTTTTTGTTCCAAAACCGTTATTCTTGAATCTTTATCAGCATATTTTTTTAATATTTTGTTTGACCCATCAGTCGAGCCGTCATTCGTGCAGATAATTTCTACTTCTTTTAAAGTCTGTCCGGTAAGTGAATCAAGACAATTTTCAAGATATTTTTCATCGTTGTATACCGGCACAATTATCGATACTTTTACATTCTCCAAAACAAGCCTCCGAAACATTTTGTGCTATGAATTTTATTGCCGGAGATTATGGTCCCGTTTAACACGCCGAAGTGAACATCCGTAATTTCCTCGATATACGCTCTGTCTCCGTTGATGCCCTCAGTTTCCGCCTTGATTTTCAGCAGCCGTTCCTTGAAATGAGACAGGGTTCTGAAGGAAACAGTGATCTTATTGCTGGCGATGCGGCAGGTTTCGCGGTAGAACTGCACGGAAAATCCGTCAAGGAATTGATACATTATCTTGTTGATGGAGATATGGAGGTGTTCAACCGGATATTCGTTGGCAACTAACGCCATGACGCCACCCTTAGAGGAGCGGTTTTGAGAAAAGCATATATTAATTATAGGAAAAATAAAAAAACCAAGAAAATCAGAGGCGAGAAGAATTAAGTGACAAAAAGAACGTATATCGTATATCGTATATCGTATATCGTATATCGTGACCGATATTTTAAAAAGCGCATATAAAACCTTTTTTTCATACTACTATATATTTACATCCCTCACAAAAACATTGTTTTATAGGGCTGTATAAAATATAATGATTTATAAAGAAATAGTCAAGATAAAAAAATAAAAAGTGAAAATAAAACCCTAACGCCTAAGAACGCCGGCAATACCTTTGACCGCTTGTTTCAAAACCGGTATATTTAACGCCAGTAGTTGACGGGGAGCTGGATAGTTCCGGCTGAGATAGCGGCGTGACGCTTTGACCCATAACCTGATCCGGATAATGCCGGTGGAGGGAAATGCATAGAGCAAGATGAATTTCAGCGCCTGTGCGGATATCCGTAGAGGCGCCTTATATCCCTTTGTCTAAAGACAGGGGCTTTACGGCGCTTTCGGTAAACTCATAGTGATATTTGAAGGGCTGGACCGCTCTTATTGTATATTTTATATCTTTGTAGTATATTTTATTGGTGAAGAAAGAACAATCAGGAAATTATCAGGCTGATATTCATAATGCTTTGTATGAAGAAGAATATCTGACTTTACGCCTTGACAGTACCGGTTTAATAAACAGCACCGGCAGGAAAACCGAATCCTTAAACGGAAAATGGAATTTTGGGGTTGATCTCTATGATACGTGCCGCCGGGCACAATGGTTTAAAGAAACAACCCATACCGCCCAAGGCGATCCAGGTCCTCTGGACTGGGATTGGGAAGCCTGGGATCGGATCACCGTTCCTGCTTCGTGGAATCTGGAGCGTAAAGAACTTCATTATTTTGAAGGTTTCGGCGTGTATACCCGGACATTCCGCTATATTCCTCAAGAAACAGGAGAACGGCTCTTTTTGCGGTTTGAAGGCGCCGCATACCGGACCTCGGTGTTTTTAAACCGTACCTTTATCGGAACCCATGACGGCGCATCTACTCCCTTTAACGTCGAAATCACCGATACGGTAAAAACCGAAAATCGACTCGTCCTGGTGGTAGATGCTCGGAGAAGTCCAGTACGGGTTCCTATGGAGAATACCGACTGGTTCAACTATGGGGGAATCTATCGGGATATCTATCTCATCAGAACCTCGAAAGTATTTATTAAAGATTGGTTTATTCGGCTTGTTCCAGATGGGAGTTTCTCAAATATAGCTGCGGATATCGAGCTTTCAGAAGCCTGCGGAAACGGCAAAGCTCTGCTTGAGATTCCTGAATTGAACATTACCCAAGAAATAACAATATCCCAAGGCAAAGGATCCCTCGTTTTTCCCGCCAAACCCGCGCTCTGGAGTCCTGAATCGCCTAATCTTTATGATATATTCATAAGCTATGGAACGGATCAGGTACAGGATCGCATTGGATTTAGGGAAATAACGACTAAAGGGCAAGCAATCTTTCTCAATGGGAAAAAAATATTTCTTAAAGGGGTCAGCGTACATGAAGATCACCTTGAACTGGGAAAGACTACAACCCCTCAAATCATTCGGGATACAATCAGGGACATTAAAGAGATGAAGGGCAACTATTTCCGGTTAGCCCATTATCCTCATGACAGCCGTTTCGCCCGTATTGCCGACGAGGAAGGAATTCTGCTCTGGGAAGAAGTACCAGTCTATTGGGCGATAGCTTTTGAAAATCCGAATACATACAAAGATGCGGAAAACCAGCTCGCCGAGCTTATTCTGCGGGATCGCAATAGAGCGAGCGTTATTATCTGGTCTGTAGGCAATGAAAATAGCGATACCGATTCCCGGCTTGCCTTTATGTCAAATTTAGCAAAAAAGGCAAAGGCGTTGGATGATTCCCGGCTTGTTTCAGCGGCGTGTCTTATCAATCATGAAAAGCTGCTTATCGAGGATCGGCTTGCGGCATTTTTGGATATTTTTGGTATTAACGAATACTATGGCTGGTATGACCCAGATTTCAGCAAACTTCCGAAGCTGCTGCATAATTCAAATCCCCAAAAGCCGATAGTTATCTGTGAATTCGGAGGAGACGCTCGAAAAGGACAGCGGGGTACTGAGGCGGATCTCTTTACCGAGGATCATCAAAAACGGCTTTATGAAAAGCAGGTAGAGACGATCAAAGCATGTCCCTATATTGCGGGTACTAGTCCTTGGATACTCTATGATTTTCGATGTCCTCGCAGACTTAATCGGTATCAGGAAGGGTTTAATCGAAAAGGTCTTATTGATGCGGATCGGAAAACCAAGAAGCCTGCGTTTTATGTGATGCGGGAATTTTATTTATCCTTGACATCTGAGTAATTCAGATAAATCATAATGGTTATGGAAACAAAAACATATAGTATAACGTTTAATCTTGAGGGCGGGAAAAATTTGACCGCTTTGGCGGAGGCAGGAGAATCTTTGCTGGAAGCCGCAAAAAAGGTCAATCTTGCCATTGACGCTCCCTGTTCAGGAAACGGCACCTGCGGGAAGTGCCGAGTAAAACTGCTTTCCGGGGATGTGGAGGGCAAGGAATCTCGGCATATTTCACCAACAGAATATGCCGAAGGATGCCGGTTGGCCTGTTCAACCAAAGTTGTCGGGACCGCAACGGTTTTTGTGCCGGCTGCCGCGCTGGCCTATCAAAACCGCATGAAAGTGACTGATCTGGGAACCAGCCGGGAACGGGAAGTCTTCACCGGACTTCAGGCTGAATTGCGGAATCTGGACTTATTTGGAGATATCGGACTGGAACTAATAACCCTGAATCTTCAAGCGCCGAATTTGGACGACCCTATGGCGGATCGGGAGCGGCTGTTCCAAGCCGTTACAGACCAGTTTGGGGGAGACGGAAGCATCAGCGTTTACGCGCTGCGGAAGCTGCCTCAAGTGTTGCGGGAGTCTGGGTTTTCATGTATTTGTCTGGTACGAAAAGAACAGAAACCTGATCAACATTATACAATTCTGGATTTCTTTCCTGTCGATGAGGTTCCGGTTATTCCGGGCATCGCGATTGATATTGGAACCACGTCGGTTTCCATTCTGCTGGTGAATCTTCAGACCGGAGAACCTTTAGCTGTTGGGAACGGAGGAAACGGACAGATCCGCTACGGCGCGGACGTGATTAATCGTATTATTGAAAGCGCCAAACCCGGCGGACTTGATCGGCTCCATCGAGGGGTGATTGATGAGTGTATTCAGCCCCTGATAAGGGAGCTTTGTCAACAGGCGGGAATTGAACCGGATCGTGTTTACCGAGTAGGGGTAGCGGGAAATACCACTATGACCCATTTCTTTTTAAAGATTCCCGCAGAATATCTGCGGCTGGAACCGTATGTGCCGGCGTTTTTTGAAACCGGACATCTTAGAGGGGCGGATATTGGAATCGGAGTACATCCTGACGCTGAAGTGACGATTGCTCCCAGTATCGGAAGCTATGTCGGCGGCGATATTACCGCCGGAGCGTTTTCGTCGATGATTTTCAAGAAAGAAGCCCTCTCTCTGCTGGTCGATCTGGGAACCAATGGAGAACTGGTCTTTGGGAATTCGGAATTTCTCATGTCCTGCGCCTGTTCCGCGGGTCCCGCATTTGAAGGAGGCGATATTAGCTGCGGTATGCGGGCTACTGACGGCGCTATCGAAGCCTGTAAGGTTGATGAAACCACGATGGAACCAATCCTTACAATCATAGGACCAGAAGGTCAGAAACCTGCGGGACTCTGCGGTTCTGGACTTATTGATATGATAGGAGAATTATTCCGATGCGGTATTATCAACGCCAAGGGAAAACTTAGCAGAGAAGGCAAACGAGTTCAGCGGGACGAATGGGGGCTTGGAAGTTATATTGTAGCCTACGCCGCGGAAACTGAACAGGGGCGAGATATTGCCTTGACCGAGACTGACATCGACAGTTTTATCCGGGCTAAAGGAGCAATTTTTTCCGCTATCCGAACTATGCTTACCATGATGGATATGCCTATGGACGCTATTGAGCATGTCTATGTGGCCGGCGGCATTGGAAGCGGCATCAATATAAAGCAAGCTGTTGGGATAGGTATGTTCCCGAATCTCAGCCTCGAACAATATCACTATATCGGCAACAGCTCCCTATCCGGCGCTTACGCTATGCTGACTTCCCGAAAAGCCGCGGATATGGTAACGGAAGTAGGGAAAAGTATGACCTATCTGGAGCTTTCATCTCATCCTTCTTATATGGATGAATTCGTGGCCGCCTGTTTCCTGCCTCATACAGACGCAACGTTATTTACCTCTGATGAGTAATAGAGCGGTGAAAAATCAAAAAGAAGAGGTTCCTTTTTTTCATTATTTGGAAATCTATAAAAACCTTAACCCCCAGGAGATCGCGGGACGTTGCGGTCTCCTGTTTGACAAGGATATTTCAGCTTTCAGACTGCGCTTTATGGGGATCGAGTATCAGGCGCCTTTTCCTGATTTTGCTTTGCAGGACAAGACAGGATCAGACGTTAAGAGTCTTGCTGAAAAGATTCTTATCCTTCATTATCTTTGTGAGGGCAGATATGTTGATTACCGGGGAAATCAACGTTCTTATCAGGAAATTCCTTGGGGCGGGGTTTATTATCCCAACTTCCGGGGGCGGTGTATCCTGCGCTTTGCTCATACCTTTGGAAATGATCTGATAACCTTCAAACGTATTATGGAAGAAACCAAAGGCTTACAGGCAGAGCCGTTGAAACAAGGCGACGCGGGATATCGGTTTGAGTTCCTTACGGGTCTGTACATGAGCCTTTTACTGTGGGCTGGAGACGAGGAATTCCCGGCTTCAGCTCAAATCCTCTTTGATGATAACTTTGAGTTTGCCTTTACCGCAGAAGATATTGCGGTTGTCGGGGAGATAGTCGTCAGCAGACTCAAGGCGCTGCGGAACAAATAGGAATGACCGGAAGCGAGAGCCGGAAGCCTAGATCAAAAACGCGGTACGACGGAATATTAAGTCCTCGATTAGCGGAACGCAGATTTTGCCCGAGGCTGCACCAGCTGCCGCCTCGGATTACCCGATCTGATCCCCTGTCGGGACCTGCGGGATTGGTCTGGGGTTCTGGACTATACGCTTCATACCAGTCCCAGCACCATTCCCAGACATTGCCGTGCATATCATACAAACCCCATGAATTAGGAACAAAACTCCCGACTGTAAGAGGGGTTTGCCGGAAAGCGCCTTTAGTCATAGTATTATAGGGATATCTTCCATTGTAATTGCTCCGTTCAGTGGTAATATTATTTCCTATATTAAAGGGAGTTTGGGTTCCCCCCCGGCAGGCGTATTCCCATTCCGCTTCGGTAGGCAATCGATAGCCTGTGGCGTTCTGGTTCCAGTGTACTTTCTCTTCTTCTATTATATACGCCGGAATTCGACCTTCCTGAGCGCTGCGGGCGTTACAGTAGGTTACCGCGTCAAACCAGCTCACCGACTCTACCGGCAGGTTTGCTCCTTTAAACTGGCTAGGGTTCACGCCGATTAATGCCTGATATGCTTCTTGGGTTACTTCATACTTCCCTAAGAAGAAACTGTTGAGGGTGACTTTATGCTGGGTCTCATTGTCCTTCCGTCCCCATTCAGAACTGGGGCTCCCCATGATAAAGGTTCCGCCGGTTATATGTACAAAATCATCTGGTACCGGCAGCAGGGTCTTTGGCGTTGTTGAGGCTTCGTACAAGTCCATACATTGTTTAGCAGCGGTTTCAAACCAATATGTTGATAATTCATATTTTTTCTGATTTTTAAATAAAAGACCCAGCTCGTATTGGGAACGGTAATTTCCTTTTTGGGCTGCCTTTATTAATTGGAGGGTCTTCTCTTCCGGGGTGAGTTCCCGTTCTTGAATCACAGCTTCCAAGAGGGTGATTGTTTCTTCCGCAAAAGTCTGGGTAATGCCATAATTATCCTGTAATTTCTGTATAAGCCGTGGTTTTGTCACCTCTGGTTTTTCTGATCTGAGTAATTCTCGATGACACCCTGCTTCAAGGCTCTGAATAAATAGATGAATTTCCCTTTTTAATGCGCCTTTTGCATAATCATGGAGTAAGGCTTTACACTGCCCCGGTTTATCCAGTATTATAATACCCCGTTCTTTGATGATTCGATTCAAAAGTACATGCAAATCGCTTTTCATACTAACAACTTCTTCCTTTCCTTATAGTCGGCAGTTGTTAGGACGTAATGGATAGTCAGAGGTTAGCTGGCGGAAAAAAAGAAAACTTAATATACCGGCAATTCCCCAGGGAAGCACAGAAACCCGATACCCTCTGGGACAAACAACTATGCGCCGACAACAAAACCGCCGATAGGACAGGGCTTGACACCGGTACTGATTTAAGAGATACCCTCAGTGTTCTTTGTCAGCTGCCCCCTGCCTAAAGGTTTTTCGAGGGCTTGGGGCTTGTTCCGATTGTCCGGCTTACTCCCCAAGTTTTCTACTTCCTTTCCTGCTTATTTCTAAGCGGATTTTTCTACGGCAGTTTCACCCTTGTTGCCAAGAGCCAGCGCCTCCATCTCCATAGACGTTACTTCCCCCCGCTGCGTGGGTAGATTGTTCCCTAATTGTTGCAGATTTATTGCCCCATTCTTATCGCGGTTGTGCTTTGCGCTATTCCTTCACGCCGCCCATAGTGATGCCGGAAATGATAAACCGGGACATGAACCCATAGAACAGCAGTATCGGCACTATTGAAACCGCTATCCCAAGATATATGCCGCCGTA
>JAITHD010000191.1 GCA_031280155.1 Treponema sp.
TTTTGTCCTCCAAGGTGGAATTACCTTCCAGCCGGGCGATTTTAAGTTTCCGGTCGTAACGCAAACGGTCGGTTTGAAAGAGAATATCCTTTTCTTCGTCTCTGCCCCAGACTTTGCCGGTACAATCAATAAACTGATTGTTATCCCCATGGATTTCAATCCGGTCAGCCTTAAGGAATAAACTGTCAGAATGTACCTCCGCGCTTCCGGTTAATATGGTGACTTCCCGTCCTACCGCTCGTCCTCCGGTCATCCGGTCGGCACTGAATGTAAACGTGTCTCCCTGAGCGGACATGACGAAGACGGCAAAGAGATACAAAGCAAGGGGAAAACGGGCCCGGCGGGGGGGATGTTTGGCGTGTAATCCTGGTGGGAACATAGCAATTCCTTATGGTTATAGGCTCAATAATGAAAAATCCGCAACTCTCAAACCGGCTGCTGCGCAACTATAGACCTTCAATTTCTAATCTGTTACATACTACCATAAAAAAAAAATACTGACAAGACGAAAACTATTACCCGCCATACCATACTAGTTGATATGGACGGCAGACATATCATATATTGGAAAACAGCCCTCTAAAGGGTCCGAACCGAAAGGTCTGACTTTCGCGGGTTTTTATCTGGAACCCCGAGGCGGGGCAGCCGGACCCTGGGCTGCGGCCTAAGGAGCTCCTCGGTAGGCCCCCAGAAAACGGAAATCTTCAGTTTGAGTTTTTAAGTCTTCTAGGACTTGATCAAAAACAGGTTCCGTTTCTGGAATACTCACATCCACATAGAAAAGATACCGCCACGGCTGACCATGAATAGGACGGGATTCAAGTTTTGAGAGATTAAGTCCTCGTTCACTCAATATTTTCAAACAAGCAAAAAGAGCGCCGGGTTTGTCAGATACGGAAAACACCAATGAGGCTTTATTGGGCTTATCAGAACCGAGACTCGGCGGGATCGGCGCTTTATCGCCGATTTTGCGGGCGATGATAACAAAACGAGTATAGTTCAGCGGGTTGTTCTCAATTCCCGTCTTCAGGATTTTAAGCCCAAAGGCTTTTGCCGCATCTTCTCCCGCTATTGCCGCTGTACCAGAGGCGTTTTCTTTTATAATCGACCCTGCCGCGCTGGCGGTATTGGCGTATGATTCAAGCCGCCATTGGGGATGGCGATCTAAAAAATCCCGGCACTGGGCAAAACCTTGCGGGTGGCTGCGTACAACTGTGACGGCGTCGAGAGCCGTTTCTTGAGCGCCGATGAGACAGTGAACAATCCGCAGTTTTAATTCCCCCACAATATCGATATCTGGATACTGTAAGAACAGATCGTAATTTTCATGGATTGAACCGGTAAGACTGTTTTCTACCGGCATAACCCCGGCATGAGCGGTACCGTCCAGCACCGCGTCAAAAACTTTTTTAAAAGAAGGCGCCCCAAGCCGGGGGATGTCTTCACCGAAAACCCGCAGCAGCGCTTGTTCAGAGTAAGCGCCCGGTTCGCCTGAAAAAGCCACCTGATTGGAAAATCCGGTCTGCCGGGTTGGTTCTTCACAGGTTCGGCTTACGCCGCCTGCATATATGCGCCGGGGGGTCCGCAGCAGTTCCTTTCCCACCACAGGCGCCATAGCTTCTATATCCCGCATAAGCCGCTCAAATTGTTCGGGATACAAGGATTGCGGACCGTCTGACAGAGCTTCGTCAGGTCTGGGATGAACTTCCACAGTGAGACCGTCAGCGCCGGCGGCAATCGCCGCTAACGCGGCAGGGGCTACCTTTGCGCGGATGCCCAGCGCATGGCTTGGATCAACCAGAACCGGCAAATGGGAGAGTTCCTTTACCACAGGGATAACCGAAATGTCCAAGGTATTCCGGGTATAGGTTTCAAAAGTGCGTATGCCCCGTTCACACAACGCCACGTCCCGAGTGCCTGAAGCCAGCAAATACTCTGCCGAAAGGAGCCATTCCTCAATGGTGGCTGAAGGCCCCCGTTTGAGCAGCACCGGTTTCTTCAGGGACCCGACTTTTTTGAGAAGCTCAAAATTCTGCATATTTCGAGCGCCGATTTGGAACATATCAGTCAAATCATTCATTTGAACCGCTAATTCAGGGGAGACCACCTCGGTCACAATAGGCATTCCTTGAGCTTCCCCGGCGGCTTTCATATATTCCAGCCCCCGCATACCTAATCCCTGAAACGCATAGGGACTGGTTCTCGGCTTGTACGCGCCGCCTCGAAGCATAACTGCCCCGGATTCTCGAACAAGCGCGGCGGTTTCATAGATCTGCTCTTTACTTTCCACCGCGCAGGGGCCGGCAATTACCGAAATGCGGGAGCCGCCTATTTTGACCGGTCCAACCGTAACAATCGTATCCTCTCGTTTGGTATCTCGGGACGCCAATTCATAGGGCTTTGATGTGGCCTTGACCCCTTCAACTCCCGGCAGGCTGCTCAATTCATGGAAGTCAACCGCTCCTTTCCCGATTGCGCCGATAATGGCGTTGTCCTCAAAATTTTGTTCCCGAAGACTGAATCCTCGATCGTGCAGATATATACGGATCATCTCCTTGTTATGAGGAGAAATATTTTTGGATAATATAACAATCATGGTGAAACCTCACGGTGAAATATATAAATATATCTAGCATCATACCGGTTTCACGGCGCATACTCAAGGGGCGGAGGGAATTCTTTCACCCCGAAGGAGCCGCCGTTCCTCTTGTTCACTGGTACGGAAATACGGTATGCTTTTTGTATGGAATTTGATGCTCTTTTAAAATTGGGAATGAAAGGTGAAAAAACAAGCCCAGTAACAGAACAAAATACCGCCGCGGCATTGGGAAGCGGCGGACTTATGGTATACGCCACCCCCGCTATGGTTGCGCTTATGGAGGGTGCGTGCGTCGCCGCAGTTGATTCCGCGTTGCCGGACGGATTTTCTACTGTAGGAACCGCCTTAGACATCACCCACAGCGCCGCTACGCCTCTCGGCATGACGGTCCGGGGAGTCGGTGAACTTACCGGCATTGAGGGGAGAGGGCTTCTCTTTCGGGTAGAAGCCTTTGACGGCTCAGGCAAAATCGGTGAAGGCATACATAAACGGTTCATTATTGAGAATG
>JAITHD010000196.1 GCA_031280155.1 Treponema sp.
AGCTTGGCCGCCGGTATATCCTCAACGCGGTCCGTAATCTAGCCCTTATCTCTCAAGCTCAATCCATAGGCTCCTTGGATTTTGGAGACCTTCCGGTATTGGTTCTGGGAGCAGGTCCCTCATTGGACATGGTTCTGGAAAGGCTGCCGGCTTCTCCGAATACTACCGAGAGACCTTTCAGGATAATCTGTGCAGATACCTGTCTACAAGCCTTGGAAGAATGGAATGTTACGCCTGATCTGGTGGTTGCTCTGGAAAGCCAGCACTGGAACCTCCGGGATTTTGTCGGTTTAGGCTCTTGGAAAATACCGGTAGCTATAGACCTTTCAGCGCTTCCTGCAACCCGGGACGTACTAGGCGGGGAATGTTTGCTTTTTGCTACGCCTTGGACAGAGCTTCGCTTTTTCCGCCGTCTCAAAGAAGCGGGACTTTTACCGGAACTTATTCCTCCTTTGGGTTCAGTAGGACTTACCACGGTTGCGGTAGCCCGGCGGCTCTCTACAGGTCCAATCGTCACGAGCGGACTTGATTTTTCGTATACCCTTGATAGTTTTCACGCCCGCTCTACCCCAAGTCATCGAGAGAAGCTTTACCGGCAGACTCGTTTCAAGAGTATCCTCAATGGGGACGCGGCATTCCAAGCTGGAACATACAAAGCAGTATCAAAATTAGGCGGGTCAGTACGGACTAATCCATCTTTGAAAACCTATCGGGACCTTTTTGAACGGGAATTTGCTGAAGACTCCCGAATTAAAGATATTATTGGTCCGGGATTGCCCTTGGGAGTGGAAACCATAGGGTTAGAAGGGGCTCTCAAAATTTTGCAAGAAGGCGGCGCCAAAGGGCGTCCTCCCCAGACAGATATCGTCCCAGGTCCGGGTTCTGAGGCGGTAAAAGCCTTCATTCATCAGGAACAGGCTATGCTGAGAACCCTTCGGAATATGATGACCGGTGAAATTCCCGGAGATCCGGAAAAACTGGAAACCCTGCTGGACGAGGCTGATTATCTGTGGTCTCATTTCCCGGAATGTGCGGGAACCGGAGGGCGTAGACCTTCCGGTAAAGACCTTTCGTTTCTCAAGCGGGTACGCCTAGAAATTGACCCGCTTATACGAAATTTTGATCTAGCCTTGAGGGAAGCCGGTTGTCATCTGCCCCGGACTAAAGGTTTTTTCTAAGGCGGGGCTTGTTTCGGCTGCCCGGCTTACTCCCCAAGAGTTCCACTTTATTGAGACTGCCAAAGGGATGGGCGAATTTTTTTGTTGCGCCGTATATCTCCCCAGGTCTAAAGGCAGGGGTTTTACGGCAAACTGGGTAACAAATAGTATTTTAACTTTTTCATTAATTCTTCGATATCTATAGGCTTGCCAAGATGATCATTCATACCCGCAGCAAGACATTTTTCAATATCCTCCCGAAATACATTGGCGGTCATAGCCACAATAGGAATCTCTTGAGCCGCTTTGGTAGGGAGTTCCCGAATCAGCCGCGCCGCTTCAAAACCGTCCATTTCGGGCATGTGAATATCCATCAAGATTAACCGGTACTTTTCAGGCTCCTCTTCAAACATCTTGATAGCCTGTTTCCCATTTTCCGCGGTATCTATCGTAATTCCCGTGGGTTCCAGCAGGTCCAGTACGATTTCCCGATTGATTTCCACGTCTTCCGCCAGAAGAATACAATGTCCTGCAAAGATATCTTGAGTTATATAGGCGGCTTTCACCTCTTCCCGCTCAAAAGGTACAATATGGAAATAACTATTGATACAGTCCGCGATAACTGAGGGAAACAGGGGTTTTGGAAGAAATCCGTCTAGGCCGGCCGCTTTAGCCTCTTCTTCAATACCAGCCCATTCCGCAGCGGAAATCATAATAACCACCAGATTTGGTCCGAAACGGGCTTTTATCTTTTTGGTCAGCTCAATACCGTTTATGCGGGGCATACGCCAATCCACAAAGACCAGATCAAACGGCGTCTCCCCGAATTCCCTGCTTGCCGCTTCGAGAAGCTGATACGCTTCCTCTCCGTCGGAAGCTCCATAAAAATGAATGCCATAGGTTTGGACGAATTCTCGGATATAATCCAGGACTTCAGGCGAGTCGTCTACCGCAAGAATCCGCAGCCCTTCCCAGCCTGTCTTGGGGGTAAGAATTTCCTTTTCTTTTTCTTTACCTTTCCCGGTTTCTACCTTGATTTCAAAGGTAAAGGTCGCTCCCTTGCCCAAGGCGGAAACAACTTCAATACTGCCGCCCATGAGGTCTAGGATGTTCTTTGAAATCGCAAGGCCTAATCCGGTTCCGCCGTACTTTCGGGCTATACTGCCGTCAGCCTGCTCAAACAAAGAGAAAAGCCGTCCCTGCTGCTCTGTGGAAATGCCGATGCCGGTGTCGGAAACAGAACATTGAATAGTACAGCCCCCTCCTTCCTGAGCGGTCTGCTTGACCGATAACACGACGGTTCCCTCTTCAGGGGTAAATTTAACCGCGTTGGATAAAAGATTGGTAATAATCTGAGCAAGCCGCTGTTCATCGGCGATAATATAGTTCGGCAGCCGCTGATCCATGTAAACAATGAAATCCTGCCGCTTTTCAGCAATACGGAAGTTCATAACATTAGTAACCCGAAGCAGCAGCTTTTCTAAATTAAACTCCGAAGGGGACAGTTCAAATTTGCCGGCTTCTATTTTGGACATATCCAGAATATCATTGATAACTCCCAGCAAGTGAACTGAGGCTTCATTAATCTTGGTTAAACAGTATTCTATTTTTTTTTGGCTGTACGATGTTTGGGCTATGGCAGTCATACCGATAATCGCGTTCATAGGAGTCCGCATTTCATGACTCATCCGGGAGAGAAAATTGCTTTTTGCTGTATTTGACTGTTCAGCCCGCTCTTTGGCTGCAATCAAGGCGCTCTCTAACTGCCGAAGCTCTGTAATATCCGTCGCGATTCCGCCGATTCCCTCTTTTTTAACCCCTACGGTAAAGGAAGAAAACGATAATATCCGCTGCTCCCCGTCTTTCCGTATCAAAGGAACTTCGGTTTGATGGGCCCCTCGCTCCAGTACAGTAGGAATAAAAATTTCATGGATAAAAGACCGGGTTTCCTCGTCAAAAAGCAAATCCATGCCATGCCGCATAAGCTCTTCCGAAGAATATCCTGAAATAGTACAGACTCCTTGATTGATATACTCAAAATGCCCGGAAGCATTGAAATACGAGACATACTGGGGCGTACTGTCAACAATAGAAGACATCCGTAAGAGCTGTTTTTCCGCAACCACCCGGATAATGGTTCCGGCAATAGCGTTAGCCACCAGTTGGGAGAACTGTATATCGCTTTCGTCCCACTGGTGAGGCGCGATACATTCGTCAATGCCTAAGACTCCCCAAAATTCACCTTGAATAACAATGGGGACGCTGATAAAGGCTTTGATTCCCAGCGGAGAAAATACCTGTTTAAAGTCTGGATACGCTTCTATATCATTGCACACCAAATATTGTTTGCCTTGGGAGATAAAGGTATCGTAAAGAATTCCCCCAGGGCTGAACAGATACAAGCGCTTTGACAGTTTTGAAAGCTGTTGAGCCTCATTGTACCATTCATATTCATATTCCAGCATACTGGTTTCTTTGTTAAGCCGAGCCAGCACAACTTTGCTTACATTCATAAAAATCCCTATCAGCCCAAGAGCGTTATTAATGATCACAGGCAGTTCTTTTGTGGAAATAAAGCTCTGAGAAATAGCGGATAATAATTCCTCCTGCTGAAGGCGTTTGGTAAGGGTTGTTTCCACAGCTTTGAGTTCATGGATATCCACACTATGCTGAAGATAGGCGCGCTTAATAGGTCCCCAGATAATGATACTGGAAGTATTCTTATAATACCGATTGGTTTTAGTATTATATTCCTCCCAGATCAAAGAACCTTGAGCTTGACTTATCAGTTTTGGGATGGGACAGAAAGCGCAAGGCTCAGTC
Source organism: Treponema sp. (assembly GCA_031280155.1). GTDB lineage: Bacteria > Spirochaetota > Spirochaetia > Treponematales > Breznakiellaceae > JAITHW01. The sequence continues at coordinate 3,981 of JAITHD010000196.1, forward strand.
AAACCAGTCTGAAGGGCTTCCCAACACCGCTTTCCTATAACCGTATCGTCAAGTCCGTACTGTTCTTTCATAGCGTCATTCATAAACTGGATTTGATGGGTCTCGGCATCGGCGATAAAGATATGAGTTCCCATTTCATTTAAGATTTTTTTAAATCCTGTCATGGACTTTAGGAAATAGCGGATAATGACAATGTAGAACATTCCGAACAGAATTCCGAAAACCCCTGTCAGACCGAGGACCAAACGATTGAAATTTTTTTCCTGCATAAAAAACTGAGGCGCTATCGCTTGACAGACGAGAATACTGATAAGCGTAAAACACATAATACTCAAACTAAGTATGAGTAATGTGGAAAATTTTACAGAAAAAACGGGTTTTTTATTTGACAATGAGCGCTCCTGAGCGTTGCAAGGCTATGGTAACTCCTTAAGTTTACTATAATACCAACCACAGGCGTTTTTCAAGAGTGAGAAAAGATAGTCTCGCTACATCAATTCTTGTTTCCTATTTATCCTCAATTTTGTTACTTTTTAAAAAAGATATCAAGGAGTTTACCCTATGATTAAAGTTCAAGGACTTACCAAACGGTATGGTTCGTTTGCAGCAGTGAAGGATGTGTCGTTTGAAGTCAGTACGGATCAAGTCTTGGGTTTTCTTGGTCCTAACGGCGCGGGGAAAACGACTATTATGAAAATCCTCACAGGCTATCACTTTCCCACAGAAGGAACCGCTCTGATAGACGGCGCATCTGTTCAGGAAGATCCGGTTGAGGTGAAAAAACGGATCGGGTATCTGCCGGAAAGCGTACCCCTCTACGGGGATTTAACGGTAGATGAATATCTTTCTTTTATTGCCGACGCTCGGCTGATTGAGGCAAAAGAACGGAAAAAAGCGATTCAAGAAAGTCTCACCGCCTGCGGTCTGGAACACGCCGCGGGGAAACGGATCGAAACCCTCTCAAAGGGGTATAAACAGCGCGTCGGTCTTGCACAGGCTATTCTGCATGATCCTCCGATTCTTATCTTAGACGAGCCTACTTCCGGGCTTGATCCAAATCAGATCATCGAGATTCGAGGACTTATCAAGGAACTGGGAAAACGGAAAACCGTTATTCTCTCAACCCATATTTTGCAGGAAGTAGAAGCCGTCTGTTCTCAGGTGCTTATTATCAATGAAGGACGTATTGCCGCTCAAGGGAGTCCTGAAGCAATCGCGGGAACCCTCAAAGGAACCGATACATGGGAATTGATACTCAAAGGAGCGGAGCTGCGGGGGATCCCCGAAAAGCTCTCCCGTCTTGACGGAGCGATCAAGCCAGCCCTTTTGGAGCCTCATCCAGAGGGAGGAATCAATCTGCATTTCTCGGTTCAAAGCGGTGTTTTGGAAGGCGAGAGTATCTTTGATTGGTCAGTACAGGAAGGGCTTAAAATCCTCGGAATGAATCAAAAAAAACTCAGCTTAGAAGACATTTTTGTCAAACTCACCAGCGAACAGGAGGAGCCTCGTATATGAAGGTAAGCGCCTTAGCTCTCGCACGGAAAGAACTCTACTCCTACCGTAATTCACCGGTTTCCTATGGGATATGTCTGTTTTTTCTGCTTTTTGTCTCAATATGGTTTTTTTATTTTCAGCGTTTTTTTACTTTAAATATGGCGACCCTGCGCCCCTTTTTTGCGGGTTTTCCTTTGGCGTTCATTCTGGTCATACCGGTTATCACTATGAAAAGCTGGGCAGAAGAACGGAAGCTGGGAAGCATTGAACTCTTACTGACTATGCCTTTTTCCGAATGGGATTTGGTGCTGGGAAAATTCATCGCTTCCTTCACGGTGCTAGGAATCATTATAGGCTTGACCATTCCGGTACCCCTGACCCTGCTTCCTTTGGGAGTCTTTGACGGAGGCGTTATCGTCGGAGAATATACAGGGTCCCTTCTCTTGGGGGCTTCGGCTACTGCTTTGGGATTGTTCCTTTCCTGTTTGTCTAAGAATCAGGGCGGGGCTTTTCTAGGCAGTGCGTCGGCGCTTCTTGTGGTGATGCTTCTCAGTCAGTTTACTCAAACCGTAGGACTTCCCTTATGGCTGGCGGAAGGGATCAACTTTTTTTCTCTGTCCTTTCATTTTGAAACCTTTGCCAAAGGGATCATTGATACCAAAGACGCGGCGTTTTTCATTATTACCACGATACTATTCTTGTTTCTGAATACTCAGGTATTACTTTTCAGGAAATGGAGCTGAACTATGACTAAAAAACAGCTTGCCCTTATTACAGGTTTAACCCTTACAGCCCTGATTCTCGGACTTCTTATAAGCCGGCGCCTCTGGTTTCGGCTTGATTTGACTAAGAATCAGGCCTACACCATTTCTCAGGTTTCTCGGAATCTCTATACTGAAATTCCGGATCAGGTTCACCTTATCTATTATCTTTCGGATAAATTGAGCGCCCTCTATCCCCAGCCCAGGGAGATCCTCGATCTCCTCCGGGAGTATGCCGCTTATTCTCGCGGCAAGATACGGGTTACAGTACGGGATCCGGTTAAAGCGGGACTTGCGGATACGGCAGAACGTTTAGGGATCCGCCCTATTGAGATAAACACGACGGAACAGGATCAGTCTACGATTACCCGAGTATATACGGGTATTGTTATCGAATATCTCGACAATGCCGAAGTTTTACCGATAGTAACCTCTGTTGAAACCTTGGAATACGATTTGACCGGCCGGATCAGGTCTTTAGTTCAGGAGACTAAACGGGAAATAGGGGTTATTGTTGGAGATTCAGTTAAACAGTGGGATAAAGATTATCGGAATCTCAATCAAATGCTTGCCCAATCAGGGTACGCGGTCCGGGTTATATCCCCGGGAGATGAGATTGGGGATGCGCTGCCGGCGTTATTTGTATTCGGCGGAACTGAAGATTTAGATGAATGGTCCCTTTATCGCATAGATCGGTATATTCAAGGCGGCGGAAAGGTCTTGTTTGCGGTAGATACCGTAACTGTCAACAGTCAAGACATCACGGTAAAGATGGATAAAGGGCTGATTTCCATGATTTCCCTGTACGGCGCTACTGTGAAGCCCGCATTAGTTCTTGACCAGTCAGCCCATATCTTGCAGCCCCAGATGACGCGGTATCCTCATTGGGTAAACGTACTGGGAACCAGCGGCAATAAAGATAACCCGCTTACCCTGCATTTCAGCGGATTAGACCTGTTCTGGCCTAATCCGATTGAACTTAATCCGCCGGAATCTGTGGATGCCCAACCCCTCTTTACCAGCACCGGCGAAGCCTGGCTTATGACAAAAGATTTTACTATAAATCCTGATGCTTCGGCGTATCTTTTTGAACTCGAAGCAGCGGATACCAAGGGAACCGCAATTCTCGGCGCCGTCCTTACCGGAACCTTCCCCAGCTATTTTGGAGGACTTCCCAAGCCGCTGCGGGAAGGGTCTGTTGAGGAACTGCCGGATCTGCCTACAGTTCCTAAAGGGTCTCGGATTATCGTTATCGGGAATACTGAATTTGCCGCATATTCGTATGAGTATATGACGCAGTATACCCTTCAATATGCGCTCCAGTATAATTCTACGGTCCTGCGGGATTTGGATTTTCTTGTTTTGGCTGCGGATTGGCTTAGTAACGATGACGATATTGTGAGTATTCGGAATCGACAGGGACAACGCCAGCTTGATAAGATACTTGATCAGAAAAAGCGTATTCAAGCTATGGTATTTGCCCGGGTTTTCAATGTGGTGGTCGTTCCTTTGGCGGTGATTGCCGCGGGAATCGGCATTGCGTGGAAGCGGAAATCCAGAGCTGAAAAGGCGGCGGTTATTTATAGAAAAATAGAAAAATAGAAAATAAGGAGCAATGTAATGGATACATCAAATAGATACAACAGAAGTATTATGCTGCTTTCAGGAGTAGCCGGCGTTTTAGTCCTGATATATGCAGGAACCCTGATTTTTGACCCAGAACAGATGAACGCCCGGAAGGGTTCTTTCAGATTGCTCGAACCTGCTTGGGCGGAGCAAGCGGACCGAATAGAGTTGTCCAGTTCTGGGGCTGAAGAAAAGGTTATACTGATACAGAAAGATAAAGTCTGGTTTGTTTCCCGGGACAACACTGAATATCCGGCAAAACAACTCAGAATTGAGGATTTTCTCACCATGCTTTCCGCCAAGGGAAACTATCCGGTTCGAGGAACCGCGGCGGCTTCTCATGAACGGCTGGGACTCACAGCGGATACAGCTTCCCGCATCGTAATTCGAGGCGGCCCCGCAACGTATCCTTTACTCGACGTGCTATTAGGCAAAGAGGACAGCACTGGGCAGGAGATTTACCTGCGTAAAAATGGAGAAACCGAAGTCCGGTCCGTTGAGGACAGACTTTCCAGTTATGTTGACAGTCCTCAAACGAGCTGGTTCGATCTTCGGCTTTTCCCAAAAGAGAGGCGTCCTGAGCTGACGATTAAGTCAGTACAGCGAGTTACGGTTAATGCGCCGTCTTCAGAGCCGTTTGTCCTAACCCGACATGAGGGAAGCTGGACGATAACCGGAGCCGCCGGGATCAATATTGATAATCAGCAGGTAGAATCATATATCCGGGCTGTTTTGGAAGCGGAAGCGGAAGATTTTTTTGCAAGCCAAGACCCCCAACCGCCGCATGAAGGGCAGATATTACTAGAACTAGGAACTGGACAGACTCTTGCCGTCAAGGTAAGTCCTGTTTTAGGGTCGAATCAGCGCGGCGCCGAGGTTGAAGGTTCTCCCTATAGATACGTTTTGGCGGAATGGACTCTCACGCGGCTTTTTAGGGATAGTTCTTATTTTGAGCGGCAATAAAGGCTTTGTATTTCTCTGGATCGCTTCTAAAGGCTACAATCGGAGACGACGGGTCTTCCCATGCTTTTTTCAGCGCTCCAGAGGCTTCAAATATAAGCCGTTCCGCATCAATCGTTCTATCAGCCCGGGAACTCAGTCCCATATAAAGCGAAACCTTACCCTCAAAGGCTTCGACGTATTTAGTTACAACTCGGTTATGAAATTTTTCGGATTTAGTAAATCCTTGATCCAGATCGATACTGGGAAGAATAACCGCGATTCCTCGGGCTCCCTTTTCAAAGATAAGGTCTCGTCGAAGGAAAAATTTCACACCTTCGTCAGCAAGCATCTGGAGGGCTTTATCTTCCGGGTCTTCACGCTCCGGTTCTTGTATTTCTATAACCATGAAAACCAAATCCTGCCCAAAAGAAGTACACCGCTTCAGTTCAGAAGCAAGTCTGTCTTGAGTGCGGCTTTCTTCGCCAATAGCGTTTCGGGAAGTATAGAATTCTCTGGGTTCTTCCGTCAATACCGCAGACGCTGGCGGCTCTGGATGTATCTCAGGAGAAAGCGGGCTTTCAGCAGCGGTTTCAAAGGTATCCTTAAAGATTTCTTGATGAATTTCAGACTTATGCGTGTAGACAGAAACTTCTTCCTTTGCGTTAGCCATTGGATTGGACAGAATAAATTGAAATATCAAGGTAAATAAAGCTAAACAAAGCGCAACCAACACGACCATGAGGGTGCGTTTCAGTATCGTGATCAGCAGATCGTCGCTGACATAGTTATACACCGCGCTAAGGCTTACGCGATACGCTTGCTGGAGATCGCCGTTCTTCAGTTCTATTTGTTTAACAAGGAGTTCCTTAGATAGTCCGAATCGAGCCTTAAAACGAGGCGGAGTATCTTGGTTCCAGACAATGCTTGTTCCCTGACTCCGTTCAAACGCATAGTCTCCTCTGGGACTGGAAACAATAACTCCTTGCAGGGTTTTTGATCCCATAATCGCCTCGGTAAGGGTCTGATTAAACAACGCTTGGTCTGTAAAGAATATATCCCCTATGCTGGAAGCAAGATCCGAAAATTCCTTAAATTCCTTTGCCGCTAAGTTCCGGCGCTCCTTGATACCGGCATAAACCCGGATTCCCGCAACTATCATGGAGCCGAGGTATACAACGATGCACAAACAAGCGACGATACCAGATATAAACGAAATCTTATTTGATTTCGTCGTGGAGGATAGTTCTTCAGATGAAGCGGTATAAGATTGATTTCGGCGCATAAAAATATTATATACGTTTTTTAAATATCATGCTAGGATATATCCATGACTTTACGGAAAAGATGTCTTCCTGCGGGCTGGTATCCGCAGCATGAAACGCAGATTCGGGATTTCTTATCTCAGATTCCGCTTGAGGTATCCTGCCGGACTGGACTGGCTGCGGCAGTTCCCCACGCAGGATGGTTTTATTCCGGACCTATTGCCGCCGCCGCTATTGCCGCGCTTAATCCTGAAGTAGACACCCTAGTTCTTATTGGAGGACATCTGCCGTCAGGCAGTTCTCCTCTTTTTGCTGAAGAAGACGGCGCTGTAACCCCGCTTGGTACGCTTATAATTGACCATGAGTACCGAGACCTCCTGAAAAGCGCCTTTATCTCCTCGATCTTTCCTCAAGGGACTAAACCAGACAGGTATCAGGATAATACGATTGAGGTTTTGCTTCCGATGGCGTCCTATTTTTTTCCGACCTCTCGAATCCTCCCTTTCAGGCTCCCCAATGAAATAAGGGCTTTTGAGGCGGGAACAATTCTTGCCCAAATCGGGAAAACCCTGGGGCGCAAAACTGCGGTTATAGGCTCTACAGACCTGACCCATTACGGCGCCAACTACGGCTTTGCTCCCTACGGACAGGGCAAAAAGGCGCTTGACTGGGTACGGGAAGTCAATGATAAGGCTTTTATTCAGTCCGTAATACAAGGCCTCCCGGAACAGATTCTTGAGCGGGCTGACCAAGACAGATCCGCGTGTTCTGTCGGCGCGGTTCTTGGGACTCTCGGCTTTGCCCAAGCAATGGGATCAACCAAGGGGGAACTCCTTGGTTACGGTACGAGCGCGGGCACAATCGACAGGGAACAGGAATGTCCTGACTCCTTTGTAGGTTATGCGGGGATAGTGTGGAATACCTGAAGCAGACGCATCATGCACCCTCGCAAGCGAGTTTTTCCGGCGCAGTCAGCGCAATGAGTCTGCGGGCGGTGAGTATTCCGGGATCGATAATAGGAATCGAAAAATCCTGAGCCTTTACAGACAGAGGCAGTTCGGTACAGCCCAGGATAATCCCTTCAGCGCCGCTGTCAATGAGCCGGTATATACTGGGCTGGATTATATCTTGCACATAACCGGCAATAGGCTGAGAATGGGCTTTTATGCCGAAATCTTCGTTATATATTGCGTCATGTATTTTTTCCATATCAGGAGGGTCTGGTTCAATCAGTACAAACCCCTCTTCAGCCCGGAAATATTCATGGTATACTTGGCTTTTATAGGTTCCTTTAGTGGCTAAAAGCCCCAGCCGATTAATGCCCAGAGATGTTTTCACATAATCCGCGCAGGTTTCAAGCATATTAACTATCTTAAGCTCTGGAAACGATGTATAAACCATGTTGCAGAAAGGGGTAAAAATACGGTCTGCATGAGCTGTATTGCAGGCCACCGCCGCATACTGGGCCCCTGCCGCATACAATCGCCGAGCGCTTTCAAACATCCCCAAGGCAGGATTTTTATCTGGAACATCATTGTTTTGCAGCAGAAAATTTGTTCTATCAGGAATAATCGAAGGACAAGAAATCAGCATACAGTTGAGATGATCCTGATCATGTTTCGCCTGAGTGTTTATAAAAATATTCCGCATAAAATCCAGTCCCGCATAGGGACCTACCCCGCCGATTACCCCGATAAGGGGCATAGTTTCTCTATAAGCATTATTTTTTTTCATTCAACAAAAGGTTTGAGAAAATTTTCTGTTCTCAGATTTTTTATGATGCTGTCAATACGAACCGATTCAGAGCTTCCTGGGGGCAACAGAAAACAAAGCAGTTTTTTTTCAGCCGGTTCTTTAACCGCCAGCCAAGCCCGGGAAAAACAAAATCCTTTGGGATGTACCTCAGTTCTTTTAATGACTCCAGCAATCAAATCCGCCTCGACTTCTATCTTTGCCTGTTCTTCACCATTGAGGAAAGCCCGATCTTTCAACACAAGCGGACGATCAAGCCGACGGACTACTTCTCGGAGGAACTCAATTTCCAGTCCCTGCAAGGTTCCTGAACGGCGGTATAGGAAAGGCGGCAGGTCTTCTGAGCGCTGTATATATACCACAAAAGGTTTTGGGCTTCCAGCAGGCTGGTTAGCCCTTTGGTCCGGCGTATTCTCAGGCTGATTAGTCTGTTGAACCGGCATCTCCTCTACATATACCATAAACTGCTTTTTGAAGCCTTTTCTTTCAGTGAGCCGTTCATACTGTCCTGTATATTGAAGTTCGTCAAATTCCGATTTTTTGTGCCGAAGAGCTTCGATTTTAGGTTCTTCCTCCATTTCAGGCGTTTCTTGAAGGTTCTCAAAGGGAATGTCTTGTGCGGTATCGTCGTTCCTGTTTCTGCCTTCTCGTGCCGCCACAAGCGTTGTAGCCGCCATATTGACGTACACAATGAGAAAGGTTCTGAAGGGATCAATAATCGGATCAATCGCCATGAAAATAATCAATACCGCTTCTATAGGCAGACTCAAAGGATCAAGAACAATACTGAGCATCGACAGGGTCACGATTCCAGAGGCTCCGGCGGTTGCGGTGCCGCCTAAGATCACCCCAATCAGAATGATGAAATAATACATCAATTCAAGGGGGGTATTGTAGATTTGCACGACAAAAAAAACCGCCAGACCAAAATAGAAAATATTCCCGAACCGTCCCAAAGTCATGCCCAGGGGCAAGGTCAGATTAACCGCGGTGGCGTTGAATTTCATTTGAGCGTCAAGACAGGCAATAGCGCTCGGCAGGGTGGCCATAGAATTACGAGTCCCAAAAGCCAACAGAATCGGTTCAAACAAAAAGGCGATCACTTTGAAAGGATTAGAAATCCCTGAACGGAACCATATTATAATAGTACAGATGATAAAAATAAGCCCTGTCCCAATGCAGAAGAGGGTAATGAATTTCGACATAGCCATAAATATCTGGATCCCGACTGCGGCGACCTGTCCGGCAAGCAGACAGATCAAGCCGAAAGGAAGCAGATACAAAGACCAGTTAATGAGTTTTTGAAAGGTCTGAAAAATAGCTGAAAACAAATCAATGAGCATCTCCGCGGCTTGTTCCTGAAGTGAGCCAATAGCGACGCCGAAAATTATAGAAAAAAATACAATCCCCATGGTGCTGCCCAGAGAAAGAGCGCGAAAAATATTTGAAGGAATTAATTCTTTAAAGAAATTCGCCATACTTGGACGTTCTACAGCAGCAGAAGGCTCATAACTTGAACTCAGATTTATCTCCAAAGCGCCGCTGATGCCTTCCTGTTCAGTAGACGAAATGAGCTTTGCCAGCAGAGAACGAGTGTCTTCGTCAAGACCTGATCCGGGGTTGCCGAAAAAACCTATCCCCATGCCCGCAAGGGCGCAGCCGATCATACAGATAAAAAAAACAAAGACTATTTTTTTGATTAACCCCGCGCTGTTTTTATTACGAATCAATTTGCCTAAACTTGAAGAAATCGCAGTAATAATAATAGGAATAACCGTCATTTGGAGGTAAAAAAGATAGAGCTGCCCCGGAAAAGCAATAACCCCGGCGAAATTAGGAATTCCTAATACATCGGATATAGGCGCATTAAATAAACCGATAAGCGTACCTATCACTACGCCGAATAAAATGGCTGCTGGATGTTTTAATACTGCGCCGTTCAATGGTTATCTCCTGTTATTTTTCGATGTTTCCGAAATGCCGTTCAATAAGCCGGCTTGGGGTAAGGTTTCGACGGTTTTGTAATAGGTACTCGTCAAGAAAAACATTCAGCCATTCCTGCAAAAGCGGGGCGTCTACAGAAACCGCCATAGCAATGGGGTCTCGTTTATCATTGATAAAAACCGGCTTCATCAGAATCGACGCATCTTTTCGAGTGGTGTTGACAATGAGAATCTCTCCTTCGTCACGATAAACCGCCAGGACCTGCCCGGCAAACAAGGCGTTCACCGTTTGTTCCCAAGTATCAAAGGATACGATATTGGCAAAGGGAAAATTGGTTATCCCGTAATTCATATACGAAGAATTTTTAATCACTCCCAAAGAGCCTTGAAATTTTTTAATATAATCCGCAAGATGCTCTTCAGGACCTATCTTAGCGAATTCCAGGCGGTTTATCAGCAGGGCTTGCCTGAACGAGATATACGGATTGGTATACCGGACTAATTCCGCCCGCCGCGTGGTAACGCTCAATTTACTCAGCGCAATATCCGCTTCCTTGTTTATTACCTTCAAGACAACTTCGTCAAAACTCTGGGCTTCCTGATTAAAGACCGCCTGAACCCCCAAACGGTTTGCGATTTCATAGCCGATTTCCACGTCTAAACCGATTAATTCGCCGGTTTGTTCATCATGATAAAAAAAAGGTTTCTGATCCTGAGCGACCATAGCGAAAATAATATGCCCTCGCTGAAGAATAGCCTTTATTTCCGGCGGATGTATGGTATTACTCGTTGATCTGATGGTTAAGAACTGTTTATTTTCTTCCGCAAGACGGCGTATGTTTTCAAGGGGAGACAACTCTATTGGTTGAGAACGTTCTAGCGCCGTTGTCTTTGGGTTGCACGAAACGATTACTAAAGATACTATACAAAGCAAAAATATATGACAAAATTTCATACTATTCCTTTTATAAGAATAGGCGTTCACTAGGCTGCTGTCAAGTTAAGGCAGCGCAAGCTCTTTAGCGTTATCTAAAAACGAGGTGATATTTTCACTGGCGGCACGCGCTTCCTGAACGCTTTCAGTTACTTCCTGAGAAATGGCGGCAAGTTTTTGCAGTTCCTGCTGGATTGAATTGCTCTGCCGGGATATCACGCCGGTTCCCTCCTGCACTTGCAGGGTCATATCCTGGATGGTTTTTAAGGCGGTAAGTATCTGAGAACCTCCGGTAGCCTGTTCATCTACCGCATGATTTACGGTACTGAAAGAAGCGTCCATTGCTTTTATACCGGTGAATATCGTATCCATTGTCCCGACGGTTTCCTTGGAAACCGCTCCTATTTGTTCAATAGCCTGTTCCATCTTTTTGATCTCCAAAGAGATAGATTCTGATTCTTTGCCGGACAGTTCCGCAAGTTTACGGATCTCCCCGGCGACTACCGCAAAGCCTTTTCCGGCTTCTCCGGCGTGAGCCGCTTCAATCGCCGCATTCATCGCCAGTATATTAGTCTGTCCTGCAATATCCGAAATAGTCTTGTTCGCGGTCTGCAAGGCGGCTGACTGTTCTTCGATGCCCTTCAATACTTCAGAGAGCTTGAGAAGCATCCGATGACCTGTTTCAGAGGATCTGCTGAGGGTATCCGTAGTTTTACCGGTATTAATCACCACCATACGGATAGACCCAATGTTCAAAACCATCTGTTCTATAGCTTCCGAAGATTTGGTGATATGCATCGCTTGAGTCTGTACCGCCTGATTGAGGGAATCAATGCTTCTAAAAATCTCCGCCGCTGAATCAGACGTGGCTTTAACCGCGCCCATTTGAGCGCTTACTTTACCCTGCATAGTCTCCATATTATTGTTGATCACCCCCAAGGCATCGGAAGATTCAGCAATTACTGTATTGAGACGGTTGCTGTTCGTTGTCATCTTGGTAAGATGTTCCTGCAATTCGTCCATTGCGCCTCGCAGACTGTCCCGAATCCGTATTAAAGCGTGCTGCATATTCCCGATTTCGTCATGCCGATAATTCTGAATTTGTATTGAAAAATCCATATTCGCCAAACCTTCTGCGGCGCACTCAATCTCTCGAATCGGCAGAATGAGCATTTTACGAGTAAATATAACACATAATACAGAAATAAACGCTAAAATTATTCCTCCAATAATGATTAATCGAACCATAAGCGTATTTACTTCACTGAACACAATGGAAGACGGAATAGTTGAGATAAGAAACCAGTTTGCTTCTGGAATGAGTATAGAATAAATGAAAATATCCTTATCAATATTGGAAAAAGAGGGAGAAGCCAGAATATTTTCACGGTAATGTTCAAGATTCAAGTCGGTAAAAAAATTCTTGGTCAGCACCGCGGAACTGTCGGGGTGAGAAATAAACAGTCCTTCAGTATTGACAATATATGTTGACTGTTCAGGCATAAAGGTGTCTTTTTTCAGCAAATCCGCAAGGAAATCAATGTCCACATCCGCCGAGATAACCCCTACGTCCTGCCCTGGGTCGGTGTACACGTTGGTTGCGATGGATATGGTGAGCTTGCCGTTTCTTGCGGCCCGATAAGGTTCGATATAGATGATGCGGCCGGGATTCGCTTTTGCTTCTTTGAACCAAGCCCGCTGGGTATTATTCCAGCCCGGGGCGGGTCTGCCTCCGTCATGGTAGACCACATAACCTCCCGGCTCATTCCAGACTAGATTGTTGGTGCAGTAGAGAAGCCATACGTCGGATTGTGAATCCACAGTACGCTTGAAAAGGGTTTGGATCGACTGTATATCCACTGATTCCTGAGCCATTAAGGACGAAACTCCCAGAGAGGTATACTGTACGAGAATTCTCCATTGGGCGAATCTGGCAAGCACATTATCCCGCAGATGGTCAATGTTTTCAGTCATATTATGCTCGATTTGTTTATAACTAACGTTACGACGATTTATGAGAAATACGATGGAAAAAGCCAGCGTAGTCATGGACATAATAAGTAAACACATAGTAGTAAACAGTACCGCAATAGAAGATTTTTTTTGATATGCCATCGTTATCTGCCTTCTTAAAAGATTAATTTAGTCACCTATATTATAATACTTTAGTTAAATATACTATACTTTACCGTATTATGTAACGCCTAAGCTAAATATACCATAAAAAACTATGTAAGAGAGGGAAAAAGATTGCAATTTAGCCTGGAGAATTACTCGATTATTTCAAATAGTTTTTTAGTTTAAGCATTACATCTGTCATATCAATAGGTTTGCCTATATGATCGTTCATGCCGGCATCCCGGCATTTCTGGATGTCTTCAGAAAAGACGTTGGCCGTCATCGCTATAATAGGCACTGATTTAGCCCAAGGATTGTCAAGTTTCCGGATCTGCCGAGCCGCTTCATAGCCGTCCATTTCAGGCATGTGGATATCCATCAGGATCAGCGCGTACTTATCACAGCCCTCTTTGAACATAGCCACCGCTTCAATGCCGGTTTCAGCGAATTCTATGGTAATCCCTGTATCTTCAAGCAGCGTTGCCGCAATTTCTTGATTAATCTGTATGTCTTCAGCTAACAGAATCATTTTACCCGTAAAAATACCGGTATAATCTTCTTTCGCAAGCACCTGGGGTCCGCTGCAATCATCGGAAGCAACTGAATCAGGCTCAATGTTTATAATTTCGTTAATCGTATTTACAATCAGCGACGGAAACAGAGGCTTAGTGATAAACGCATTGACCCCGGCGAGTTTTGCCTGCCTTTCAATGGCGTCCCGTTCCACTGCGGACATCATAATTATCATTGGATTCGCGCCGTAGGTCTTCCGGATTTTCTGAGTCAGTTCAATACCGTCCATCTCAGGCATCCTCCAGTCAATGAAAAGCAGATCCAAAGGCGGCTCCTTATTTTTAGTGAGAATCTCGCAGGCTTTTATACCGCTTTCAGCGGTTTCACAGTAAATTCCCAAAGACTGCATCAGTTCGCAAAAATACTCCCGTACTTCCGGAGCGTCGTCAATCACCAGAACCCGCAGATTCTTCCGGTTTATCCCCGGATGTATCTGAAGAGTTTTAGCGCTAATGCCGCGCTGGGCTTTAATATGAAAGATAAACCGAGCGCCTTTGCCGGGTTCAGACTCAATCCATATTTTGCCGTCCATCATTTCTACAATACGCTTTGAAATCGCCAGCCCCAGACCGGTCCCGCCGAACTTGCGGGAAATACCGCCGTCAGCCTGCTCAAAAGACTGAAAAAGCCGCTTCTGCTGCTCTTGAGTAATTCCTATGCCCGTATCGGTTACTTCAATTTGCAGGACGCAGACCCTATTTTCTTCACGTATCAGCTTAGTATTAAGGGTTATGGTTCCGCCTTCAGGCGTAAATTTCACTGCATTAGACAGAAGATTGATAATCACCTGAGACAAGCGCTGTTCATCAGAAATAATCATATAGGGAATACGCTTATCAATCTTGATGATAAAATTCTGTTTCTTTTCTTCGATCCTGAAATTGACGACGTTGGTAATTTTTTGGAGCATCCGCTCAAAATCAAACTCTAAGTAGGATAAGTCAAATTTGACGGATTCGATTTTTGACATATCCAATATATCATTGATAACCCCCAGCAGATGAGAAGAGGCTTGCTCTATCTTTTCAAGACAGTAGGAAATTTTTTCAAAGTCCCGGGCGTTTCTGGCGATTGCGGTCATGCCGATAATCGCATTCATCGGGGTCCGAATTTCATGGCTCATCCGAGAGAGAAACTCGCTCTTTGCCCGATTTGACTGTTCCGCTTGGTCTTTAGCGCCTGTCAGCTTGCCCACAAAGATCATAATAATGGTAATCGCCACAACTACCATGCCTACCAGAATAATCAAAAGGCTTTGCATATTGTATAGCCCTGAAAGCAAGACCTTTTCCGGCATGGTGAGAATCACATAATAGTCGGTTTCAGGAACCGCGTAACCGGTCATGCCGTAAACAGCGCCGGTTTCAGTATCGGTATAGGTAATATACGACAGAGGATTCTGCCGCAGCTGCTTAATACTCTGCTGTATTTCATAAGACAAGTCGTTTAAAGTGATATCTTTATTAATGGTCAACGCTCGTTCTACATAGGAAGAGAGGGTCTGATCGTATTCCCTGATAGACAACACGACATCAGTGTTAGAAACAAGGTATAATACCGCTTTATTCTTAAAATAGTCGGTAACCCGCCTGGTAATTCGCTCTAAAGTAATATTCAGGTCTTCCGCGCTAAGAATAAATCCGAAAATTCCAGCGTTTTTTCTCTCTGGGTTAAGGATATTCGTCCCGATAAATATCTGTTTTTTACCGGTAATTCGGGAAACATAAGGAGTTGAAACCATAAAACGCTGCTGATGCTCTGTATTATTAGCCAGCAGGGTCTGATAGAAGTCCCGATTCGTGAGCAGAACAAGCGGCGCTTCAGGATCGATGTTATTACTGGTAACCAGTCCTCCCCGGGCGGGATTGCCGGTTCGATCCGAGCGGTAATATGAGCCGTCAGGTCTAATCAAAATATACGCGCTCACAGCGTCTTCTCTTGACATTTTCAGAATAAGCGTTTCCAGAGAACGTCTAGTTTCAGACCAGTTCATATCCATAACCGCAGGAAAATAGGTACAGGTTTCCGCAACCCCGACTTTATTTGAAAAGAAGGTTCCGACGTCGCTGGCTATTGTACCGGCATATTCAAAGAGAAAGCCTGCCGCATTAGTCTGAATGGTCTTGCTTGATTGTATAAGAATAAAAAAGATGCCTATGATTAAAGGCGTGATCAAAGTGAATATAAAAATCTGTCCAAAATATTTCTTTAGGCCCATTACCGATATCCTAAGAATAGCGTCATTTTTTATCAAGAGGCTGAAAACAAAAGCGGTTTTCCTCTCAAAGTTTTACCAAAATTATTATCAAAGTTCTTTACATTTTTGATTATATGTGGTATTTTAATTGGTATATAATAGTATTATCTTTGTTTTAGGGTATAATTTCAATATAGCATAAATTTTTAGGTATAGAAAAACTAGAATAAGGAGGTTTCTATGATAAGGTATAAAAAATCGTTTGCAACCTTGTTTACTATTGTATGTTTAGCAATCATCGGCATTATTACGATTGACTTGTTCCTGATATTTTTTATCAATCTCCATTCTATTATCTACAGACAGATTAAAATTAATGCGAAAAGAAATAACCCCCCAGAAATTAGAAAAAAATCAGAAAAGGTAACCTATGCTGCGTAATATATCGATTGGAAAGCGGATAGCCGCTATTATTGCGATTTACATCATCTCGAACTTAGGATTGATAGGCACTATTATTTTGATAGCCAATCAGGTGAAAGAGATCGGTCTTTCCGACAGCAAGCAGATGATGTTTGAAGGGAATCAGGAAAAAGTAAAACTTGGAACCCAAGCCATGTCCGCAGCTTTAACGTCGGCTTTGAGGGGTGTTACAGAACCTATGGAACAACAGGAGATTATCAAATCTCGTATCAAGGATTTTCGGTTTGAGCAGGATCAGTCGGGCTACTTTTTTGTTTATCAGGGAACCACGATTTTTGTGCATCCCATAATGAACAACCGGGTTGGAGAAGACTTAGGGCAGACTGCGGACGCCAATGGGGTATACTATGTCCGGGACTTATACGAAGCCGCCCGAAAAGGAGGCGGATACGTTTCCTTTATATTCCCTAAGCCCCAAGCCAACGGTTCTATGGTAAACACACCGAAAATCGCCTATTCCGAAATGATTCCCGGAACGGATCTATGGATAGGCGCGGGAGTGTATATTGATAACATTGAGACTCATCAAGTGATCATGGAAGAGCGGGTGAATACGTTCATTATACAGGAACTGGTTTTCATTATTGCGGTGTTTTTAATTCTTTTCGGGATCGTAATGCCTCTTTGTATTTTTACCATGCGTTCTATTGTGGGGCCTCTTGAAGAAACCGTACAGATAGCTGAACAGATTTCAAAGGGGAATTTAGATTTGAATATGGTTCCTAAAGGCAATGATGAGATTACGGTGCTGCAAAACGCATGTCTACAGATGTCCCAAAATCTTCAAAAAGTGATGGATACCTTGCAGAACCATCTGGTAAAAAACATGAACGATAGAAAAGCCCTGAACACGGTGGTGGTAGAATCTTTTGACGCTATAGAACTGATTCTCGATAACGTGAATTCTATGGATGCCAAGGTGCGTTCCCAGATGGAATCCGTCAAAGTAACCGCTGATTCAGCGGCGGAGATCTTCGATCACACTGATTCATTTGAGCAGACCGTCCGTACCCAAGTAAATTGTATTGCTCAGTCCTCTACCGCGATAAACCAGATGGCGGCTCAAATTGACGCTATCCGTTCAGTCGTGGATCAGGCGAGTAAAACCACCAATACTTTGAGCAAGTCTTCGGAAACAGGGCATAAAATGCTCCTCAGACTGGCGGAAGAGCTGAAACGCATTGAAGAGCAGTCGATTACCTTACAGACCGCGAACAAGACCATTGCGGACATCGCGGGACAGACCAATATTCTCGCTATGAACGCCGCAATCGAAGCGGCTCACGCCGGAGAAGCAGGTAAAGGCTTTGCGGTGGTAGCCGGGGAAATCCGCAAACTCGCGGAACTGTCCGGCAAAGAATCAGAATCTATCTCTTTGGAGATCAAAAAGATGGAACGAGCTATCCAAGAGATCGGCAGCGTTTCCCAGGAAACCGTACGAGCGATGGATATGATCTTCACCGAGATAAACGCTATGAATTCTTCTTTTGGGGTAGTCACTCAAGCAGTAAAAGATCAGGCTGCCGGAAGCGCTCAGATGCTGACCGCTTTACAGACCGTTCAGAACATGACAGGTCAAGTTCAGGAAGGGGCTGAGATTATCCACCGCCGCACTAGTTCCATACATCAGGAGATGACAAAACTCAATCAAATTTCTCAAGAAGTAACCTCCAGTGTATATACCATGCGGATTGCCAGTGAAAGTATCACAAGTTTCCTTGAAAACGCAAAAGAGCTTGCGGAAAAAAAGGATTCTTCTAAAGAAAATCAAGCGTAACAGGAGGGAGAATTTCTTCTCCCGCTGATTTCCTTAATAGTACGCCGCTACACAGGGAGTACAAACAACACCGGCTCGCGGGGCGGAAAATCATCCTCCTCTGAAGCCGGACGCAAAGACAACGCTCATACTATTCCCGGTAATAGTTGCCCATATATGGTCTCTTAAACAGGGCGTAATATGGGCGGAAATCCTAGGGTCTTCCAAAGGGTTGCGGTATAATAGCAGGGAATCCCCACGGACGATGACAATCGGGGTTTATGTGTCTTATACTACCAGTTATTGGCGTTATAACCTCTTGAATCCCGTTCCCTGCGGGGTTTGTCCATAGCTTCATTTACTCGGAGCTGGCGTCCGTCAAATTCGCGTCCGTTAGTACCTGCGATAGCGGCGCTTGCTTCTTCATCTGTCCCCATTTCGATAAAGCCGAATCCTTTAGAATTGCCGGT
>JAITHD010000245.1 GCA_031280155.1 Treponema sp.
GTATTCCCATTTGCCTGAAGAAGAAGCGTATCAGTTTTATGCGCCGGTTTTAACGGCTGATGATTTTATGCGGGACCCCTATATTCCGGGCAAGTTTTTTCAATACGGACTTGAACTCAAAGGAAACGTTCCGCAATATACTAATCTCATAAACGATGGTTTTACCTTTGATATTGTTACCCATAATAGGGATGTTTCATTGTCAAGCCGATTGAGAACAGCCCAGCAGGGAAACATAGACGCCGCTTCCTGGCACAACCGAAAAGGCGAAATCGTCAGCTTTGATTTTGACGTACCTGATACTGGGGACTATAAAGGCGTTATTTTTGCGAAATTCCAGAATCAGGATCGGCTGCAAGATAGAGTCGCCCTCAGAACCTTTGAAGAAGTATGGGTTCCTGGGGCGGAAAAGCTGTTTGGGGAAGAAAAAATAACTGAAGATGAACTGGATTATTTCAGAAAATCTTATTATAAAATAGCGGATAATAATTATTATTATTTTCTGGAAGATCAGTTCGACAGACCTCGGAACAATGCGGTAACAAAGATTCATGATCTCCTTGAATTGGATGCAGGCTGGATGGAAACCGTGCTTGAGTTCGCTATAAAAGCGGCGCCGGCTTACCAGGGATTTGGGAGGGGGATCTTAAAATATCCGTATACCCTCCCTCATTATAACGATGTTCCCAATACTCAGCTTATATCCCCAACCGCAGGGGTTCTCAAAGCAGGGTCTCAAGAAAGGTTTACGGTTTTTACGAGAGATTTTACCCATATTGCTATCAGAATCAACGGCGAATTTATTCAGTTGGAAAAAAACAGCGACGGCGATTTTGAATCAGCCTTTACCATACCCGCCGGACTTGATACGCTCGATCTCTTTGGTTCAACAAATGGAAATCAATATGTCGGCTTAATTCGGTATACCGTTACGCCCTGACAACTCCCCCGCCTTTAGGCTGCTGCTGCTTTACGGTGGTTGCGGTAATAAAAAAAACTCTGGACCCCTCATACGGCTGCTGTGTATGAGGGTTTTTTCTAAAGGCTGAAGTTATGGTTCAACCCGCTTCCGGTCTCGGGGAAAGAGACTTGCTTCTTTTACATTGTTCAGTCCCAAAATTTTCTGAGTAAGCCGTTCACAGCCTACCGCAAAGCCGCCGTGCGGGGGGCAGCCGTACTTGAATACTGACAGATAGCTCTTTAAATTTTCTGGTTTAAGCCCAAATTTGGGAAGCGCCTCAAGAAGGGCATTGTAATCGTGCTGCCGCCTGCCGCCGGTGGTAATTTCCAGCCCTCGAAACAGCGCGTCAAAGCTCATGGTTCGGACTACGTCCAAAGGATATGTGTAGAAAGGACGATGTCGTCGAGGAAATTCATTGACAAAAACTAAATCCGTGCCATGTTCCCGAAGAGACCAGTCCCAGAGAAACCGTTCCGCTTCAGGATTGATATCAAAGATTCGTCCGCTTCCTTTAGCCATAGCTTCAGCAGAAGCGATTTTAAGGGCCTCCTCGTAAGGAACAATCGGCGCTCTGAAAACCGCCTCTCCATTTGGAACTGTTGCTTGATACATTTCCAGTTCGTTCTTGTTTTTTCGGGCAACCTCTTCAAAAATATACGCCAGCATCCCCTTTTCAAGTTCTATCAAATCTTTCTCAGATTCAATAAATCCCATTTCTATATCCATTGAGACGTATTCGTTCAAGTGCCGCGGAGTATCGTGCTTCTCCGCCCGATAAGCCGGCGCAATCTCAAAGACCCGCTCCAGCCCGCTTGCTACCATAGTCTGCTTGTAAAGCTGAGGCGACTGAGCAAGATAGACTTTTCTGTTAAAATACTCAACCTCGAACAGCTCAGTTCCCCCTTCGGTGCCGCTTCCGACGAGTTTACTGGTCTTTATCTCAGTAAAGTCTTGCCCCCGAAAATACGCGGCAAAGGCTTCGATAATAGTAGACTGAATCTTGAAGATAGCCCGAATCTTGGGATTCCGCAGGGACAGAGACCGATGATCTAAGATTGCTTCAATGCCGATCTTCCCAGGATCGCCGTTTACCTGATACGGCAATTCCCCAATAGGCTTAGATATACATTCCAGAGAACATACCTTTAATTCAACGCCTCCAGGAGCTTTATCGTTCAGCCCGGGAAACCCAACCGCTTGGATAATGGTTTCAAGCGTAAATTCTGGAGGGGTTTCAAGCACTAATTGGAGCAGTCCTGAGGGATCCCGAAGAATCACGAAGGTAATTCCTCCGAGTTCCCGAATCCGGTGAACCCAGCCTTTTACTTCCACTTTTTCAGACGGCTTCTCTTGAGCCGCTTGTTTTATATCTTTTGCTAAAATACGCATAATGTGCTTTTATTATATGTATATTCAAAGTCCATGCAACAGTCCTTCCGGCACGTCTCAAACCGTTGCGGCCAGGGTATTACTGAAAACCCAGCATACCGCCAAGAACATATACAAAGAGCCTTGTTTTACAGCTCTTGCACCAGATTCTTCATAATATAATCCCGCCGTTCCGGGGTGTTTTTACCCATGTAAAAGGTCAATACTTCGGGAACTATTTTGATAGTATTCACCGCTACCGGCACCAGCCGCATATCAGGTCCAATAAACTGTCCAAATTCTTTGGGATTGATCTCTCCCAGCCCCTTGAACCGGGTTACCTCGCTTTGGCTTCCTAATGCTTGTACCGCTGCGTCCCGTTCTTTCTCGTTATAGCAATATTGGATTTCTTTCTTGGTTCGTACCCGAAAGAGCGGGGTTTCAAGAATGAAAATCCGTCTGTTAGTAACAAGTTCTTCAAAATAGGAAAGAAAGAAGGTAAGCAGCAGGTTGCGGATATGGAAACCGTCAAAGTCCGCATCCGTAGCAATGACAATCCGAGCGTATCTAAGACCAGAAGGATCGTTTTCAATCCCTAAAGCCATCATCATGTTGTAGAGTTCTTCATTTTTGTAGATTGCCGCCCGTTTCTTGCCGAACATATTCTCTACTTTGCCCCGGAGTGCGAAGATGGCTTGGGTCATCACGTCTCGGCTTGATACCATAGAACCTGCCGCAGAATCCCCTTCGGTGATGAAGATCGTGGATAATTCCCCTTTTTCTCCATCATCAAGATGATATTTACAATCTTTGAGCTTAGGAATTTTAATGGCTATCTTCTTGGCTGCTTCCCGGGCTTCCTTTTTTACCTCGTTAAGTTCAGTCCGCAGGCTCTCGTTGGAAAGAATTTTCTGTTCCAGCTTCTTGGCTGCTTCCTGATTTTTGTGGAGCCAATCTTCAACCGCCGCTTTTGTTTCCTGTACAATCCAAGCCCGGATATCCGTGTTGCCCAGCTTGTTCTTGGTTTGACTTTCAAAAACCGGATTCTTCAATTTGACTGCTACAGCAGCAATCGTGCCTTCCCGTATATCTTCACTTCGATAATCCTTTTTGAAGAAAGTCTGAATCCCTTTGAGAAAACCTTCTTTGAAAGCTGAAAGATGGGTTCCGCCGTCGCTGGTATACTGACCGTTTACAAAGGAAAAATATTCTTCTCCATAGTTATTAGTATGCGAAAAGGCGAATTCAATCCGTTCTCCTTTGTAGTATCCAAGAGGATAAAGGCAATCTTCTCCAGTCTGCTCGGTAAGCAGGTCAAAAAGTCCCCGTTCAGATAGATAAGACTTACCGTTCAAGGAAAGCGTAAGCCCAGTGTTAAGGTAAGCATAGTTTCGGATCCGCTTTTCTATGAATTCCAGATTGAATTGATAATGCTCGAAAATACCGGGATCTGGAGTAAACTCTACATAAGTACCGTCTTTTTGCGGCTCTTTAAGTTTGCCGTGCTTACTGTTTAGGAGGATTCCTCGTTCAAATACCGCTTCCGCATATTGACCGTCCCGGAAGGACACCACCCGAAAATGCGCGGACAAGGCATTCACCGCCTTGGTGCCTACGCCGTTGAGTCCCACAGAAAATTGAAACACATCGTCGTTATACTTAGCGCCGGTGTTGATTACTGAAACACATTCAACGAGTTTTCCCAAAGGGATGCCCCGTCCAAAATCCCGGACTTTGACGGTTCCGTCTTTTACTTCAATCTCCAGGAGATTCCCGTTTCCCATGATGTATTCATCGATCCCATTATCAATGATCTCCTTGAGCAGCACATAGACTCCATCATCAGGATTAGACCCATCCCCCAGCTTCCCGATATACATACCGGTTCGCAATCGGATATGTTCTAGGGAAGACAAGGTTTTGATTTTTGATTCATCGTATACCCCGGAAGTCTGAGGTTTTATCTGAGGCTTGACGGTCTTGTTTTCCGGCGTTTCCAGTCCGGGAAGAAACGTTTCTGTAGATTTTTTTGTTTTTATAGTTTTTTCAGGCAATGCTTTGCCTGTTTTTTTCGCTAAGACCGGTACGCTGTTTCCGGTCTTTACTGGTTTTGGTTCAATTTTAGCTGCCATATCTCATATATACTCATTTTTAGAATTATTTGCTAGGGACAAAGGATTTTAATTGCTCCTGATCCAGAGTGGCAAAGTAATCTTCCACGGTTTCAGGTCTACGGATCATAAGAAAAGAGCCGTCTGAACGCAGAAGCAGTTCGCCGCAACGGAGTTTGCCGTTGTAGTTGAAGCCCATAGCCCTGCCGTGAGCGCCGGCGTCATGAATAATCACAAAATCCCCGTCAGTTTCGCCGGTATGAATCTGCGGGAGCCGCCGCTGAACCGCAAACTTATCGTTGTTTTCACAGAGACTTCCGACAACATCATAGGTTTCGGCAGGAGCTTCGTGTTCCTTTCCCGCAACCGTGATATGATGATACGCGCCGTACATTGCTGGACGCATAAGGTCTGCCATACATGCGTCCAGCCCAATATATTCCCGATAGATGCTTTTACGATGTATCCCTCGGGATACAAGCCAGCCATAGGGACCGGTTACGGTGCGCCCCCATTCAATATGTATCCCTAATGGATCGAGTCCCGCCGGCACAATGACCGCGTCGTAAACTTTTCTGATGCCTGCGGTCAAATAGGTATAATCTACCGCTTCCTGATCAAGCCGATACGGAATCCCGAGGCCTCCGCCAAGATTCACGAATTCCAGACGAATCCCGATCTTTGCTTG
>JAITHD010000250.1 GCA_031280155.1 Treponema sp.
AGCAAGAAATACGGCGAAGAAGTGGGAGCCTTTATTATTCTTCACGAAGCCGGGTCCCTAACAGAAGAAGACGTCCGGGATTTCTGCCGAGGCAGGATCAGCCGTTATAAAATTCCCAAATATGTTTTCTTTGTGGATTCCTACCCTCTTACGGGCAGCGGAAAAATACAGAAATATCAGCTTCGAGAAATAGGGGCGAAAAAAGTTCACGCCTTGGGTATTGAAACCTAAGACATAGCCTAGCGGAGGCTTTAGGGCTGCTGTATGTAACTAGGGTCCCCAGATTATGCGGATTTTCTCAGATTAACCGGCGATAGAGGCGAAACAATCTTCGTTAATCCGGGTAATCAGGGGATATTTTTAAAAAATTGGATATCCTTTTTCACCATGACAGCATACTATTAACTGGTTGCATGAGATTTGGAAGTGTGATATCATATATAATAATGTATATGAAAAAGAAGGTCTTATGGTTTGCCCTTACGGGCTTAGTTGGACTGGGGGTAAGTTGTAATACCGCTAAACCTCCCGCAACGGATCCAGTACCCTCCCAGGAGGATAAACCAGCAGAAAAAACCGCCCCGTCTAGGGTTGAGACGCCTCCGGTTAGTCTCTTCAGAGAATTGCATACTCTTAGGGGGCATACTGGTCCGGTATATACGGTGGTTTATAGTCCTAATGGAACGCGAATCGCATCTGGTTCTCAAGATGAAACCCTCCGAATCTGGGATGCTGAAACCAGTCAGGAATTGCGTACTCTCACAGGACATACTGACGGGGTTACTTCAGTAGCCTTTAGTCCTGACGGCAAGCGGATCGCTTCCGGTTCCTATGATAAAACCATCCGAATCTGGGACCCTGAAACCGGCAGGGAAGTGGCGGTTCTTAAAGGGCATACCGGTACGGTTTACGCAGTGGATTATAGTCCTGACGGCAAGCGGATCGCTTCCGGTTCCTATGACGAGACCGTCCGAATCTGGGACCCTGAAACCGGCAGGGAAGTGCGTTCCTTTTCAGGCTATGACAGCGAAGTGAATTCACTAGCCTTTAGTCCTGACGGATGGCGGATTATTTCCGGCGGAACCAGCGGGGTTGTCAAGGTTTGGGACTCAAATACAGGACGGGAACTGCGGGCTTTGTTAGGACCTACAGATTTTATCAATTTTGTGACCTATAATCATGAAGGTTCCCAGATTGCCGCTTGTTTTCGAGATGGAAGCATTGCTATTTGGAATGTCAATGGTTCCCAAATAAAGAACCTTTCTGGACCTAAAGAAGGGGTCTATGGACTTGCCTATAGCCCTGACGGAAGCAGCCTTGTTTCCGGCGGTTCTGATAAAACTATCAATATATGGGATCTGACAGATCAGACCGTACGAACCCTTTCCGGTCATGAAGAAGGGGTTGCTTCTGTTGTGTATAGCCCAGAGGGTAATCGGATCGCTTCCGGGTCTTTTGACAAAACCATCAAAATCTGGGGACTTGAGTGACCGTAAGAGAGGAATATCTATGACGCCAATTTTATTAAATAGAAGAGGTCTCATCTTTGGAATAGCCCTTGCGATGCTTTATATTAGTATTGTACCAAGTTATCTTCATGCCGGAGGGTCTCAGAGCGGGAACACAACCTACTATGTACAAGCCGGTGGAAGTGACGGAAACGACGGTCTTTCAAGGGAAACTTCGTTTCAGACCTTGGGTAAAGCAGTGGATACTGCAAAACGAAGCCGTATCAAACGGATTACCGTGATCGGTGCGCTTATGGAGTCAAGCGAACAGCGTACTTCCTTTAGTCGGGACCCAGAGAGCGTGTTTTTTATCAAAGATTCAGGCAGAGCTGAAATTACCATTCGCGGGATCAGCCGAGCCGGACTGAATGGGGCGGGAAGCAATAAGCGGGTTATTAAAATCACCGGCAGATCGAATATTCGTTTTGAATATATTACCCTGAGTAACGGCTTACTCAACGCATCCAATCGCGGCAACGGCGGAGGACTCTACATTTCAGACAACGCCGTCATTACCTTTGGATCTGGAGCGGTAGTAACTGAAAACAGCGCGGTCCAAGGCGGCGGCGTGTTTGTCTTAGGCTCAGAATCAGCTCAAGCCCGGTTGATCCTAGCGGGAGGCAGAATCGTAAATAACCGCGCTGAAGGTTCTATTGGAGAAGCCGGCGCCGGGGTCTATATGCATTACGGGTCATGCAGGATTTTAGCGGGAGAAATTACCGGTAATGTCGCGGTTGACGATAATGGAGGCGGGCTCCTGCTGAAACAGGGATCTATCGAGATGACCGGAGGGCTTGTCAGCGACAATATCGGCGGCGGCATCTATGTTGTAAGCGGCGCATTTACTATGCATGATGGAATCATACAGAACAATCGAGCTTCCCACAACGCCGGGGGCGTGGCATTGGCTTTGAGCGATTTTACCATGACCGGCGGCAGTATTTTGAACAATACCGCAGCCAGTGCCGGGGGCGGGGTCTTTGTGTTTCAAAGTACTTATACCCTTTCAGGCGGTGAAATCGCAAACAATACCGCTGAATACGGCGGCGGCGTCTGTATTGATGCCACTGACAGTAACAACAGCGTTGATTTTGCTATGACCGGCGGCAGTATACATCACAATCAGGCAAAAGAAAGCGGCGGCGGGGTCTTTATCCTTAATGGAACCATCAATTTGAGTGAAAAAGCGGAACTGAATAATAATATCGCTACTTCCGGCGGCGGCGTGGCGGTTGAGAACGGTACGCTGAACATAAAAGACGAAACCCTTATACAGAATAATATTCTTTCCGGCAATGGACATGGAGGGGGCGTGTATGTAACTACCGGACACTTGAACCTAACCGGAGGACGTATAGTCGGGAATTCTGGACTGTACGGCGGCGGCGTCAGCGCTATGGACTGCACGTTCACCATGAACAATACCGCGGCTATAATCGGCAACACTGCAAGCAACTCCGGCGGCGGTGTTTTCTTCGGCAACGGTACTTTTGAAATGAATGGCGGTGAAATCGCAAACAATGTTACCCATAATTCAGGGGGCGGTCTATATGTAGGGGGATATTGTACTGTTTTACTTGCAGGAGGTGTGATAACCAATAATCAATCCGCCAAAGAAGGGGGCGGCATAGATGTGAGAGCCTATAATATTGTTACCCTTACAGGAGTTACCCTAAGCGGAAACCGAGCGGAAAAAGGCGGAGCGGTCCATGTATGGGAACAGGGGGTCTTCAATATCTGGAACAATGACCTCTTTAATCCTCAAGGGGGCGCTATTATCGGTAATGAAGCCTATAGCGGCGGCGGCGTGTATATTGACAAAGGGGGAGACCTTACGCAAAACGGCGGCTCTCTTGGAGGCAACAAGCCGGACGATATTATTTGGGAACATGATAGTGTTCCAGAAGAATAGGCTGTCAGCTGCCCCCGCCTAAAGGTTTTTTCTATGCCTTGGGGCTTGTTCCGGTTGTCGGCTTACCCCCAAGATTTCTCCTTCAAAGAGCGTACCAAAGGTCCCTTGGTTTTTGCACAATTTCTCCCGAAGGCGCGAACCAGATAAAAAAGCCGTCCGGAAAAAAGATTTTCTCCCGGACGGCACCTCCTTGTTTAGAGCATTATAAATAACGCTTAGTACAAGTTTATTTGATGGCCAATACGTCTGTATCGCCTTTAAGGTTTACCGGCTATTCATCGGTTTCCTGTACTCTGAATGTTTGAGCCGCTTTGATAACCTCTTCAGCGATCTTTCCTGAGATCGGCGAGTAATGATCAAAGTCAACGCTGAAAGACCCGGTACCGCTGGTGATGGAACGCAGATCAATAGAATACCGCAACAATTCCGCTTGAGGCGCTTGGGCCCGGATTTCTTCGATTCCTCCTACTGAATCCTGTCCCAGAATTTTGCCCCGTTTGCCTGACAGATCGCTCATTACATCCCCAAGATATTTGGTCTCCACAAAAACCGTAAGGTTCATGATAGGTTCCAAAAGCGTCGGACCCGCTTGACGCATAGCCTCCCGGAATGCGTTACGGGCTGCCAGTTTGAAGGCTAATTCCGAAGAATCCACCGGATGTTCCTTGCCATCCACGATTTTTACTTCCACGTCCACCACTGGATAACCCGCCATAGTTCCGGCTGTCATGCCTTCGAGAACTCCCTTTTCAACCCCCGGAATATAGCCCTTAGAAATAGCCCCTCCGAATATGGCGTTGACGAATTTGTATTGTTCACCCCGGGGAAGCGGCGCTATCTCCAGCGCTACCTTGCCGTACTGACCATGCCCGCCGGTCTGTTTCTTATGCGTATATTCAGCGGACGATTTTTTGGTAATAGTTTCCCGATAAGGCACTCGCGGTACATGAGTCTCAACGTCAATCTTCTGGGTCTGCTTGATCTTATCCAGAATAATAGTAACCTGAAGTTCCCCCATACCAGAGATCACCGTTTCTTTAGTCTCGGCATTAAAAACATATCGGAAGGTTTTATCTTCTTCTGTAGCCCTAATGAGGAATTCCCCAAGTTTATCGTCGTCTTTTTTGGCTACCGCGTTTACCGCTACTGAATGAACCGGTTCAGGAAGCCTCAAGGGGAGGAATTTAACAGAACCGTCTCCGGCGGTAAGGGTATCGTTGGTCTTGAGGGTTGGGGATTTCGCTACAATTCCAACGTCTCCGGCATAAAGTTCCCGAACTTCCTCAAGTTTCTTGCCTTGACAGATATAGAGCTTACCGATTCGTTCCTTCTTGTTTTCCCCTACATTAAAGGCTTCCGAATCAGCGGAAAGTTTGCCTTGAACGATTTTGAGCCATGAAAGTTTCCCTGAAAATTGGTCATAACTGGTTTTAATCACCAGCGCCGCCAAAGGCTTATCCGGATCAATCGGTATTTCTTTTTTATTGCCTTCAGGGTCCAAAACCACATCTTTTGCGGTCTGAGGCGCAGGAGCGCTGCTGGCAATGAAATCTAAGAAAGGAATAAGTCCTGAATTTTTCACCCCGACTCCGCTGAAAACCGGGACAAACGTATTGTTTGCCAGTCCTTGGAGAAGTCCCTGCTGAACCGCTTCAGGTTCTAAGGTTCCATTATCCAGATACTGTTCCATCAATTCATCGTTTCCTTCAGCGGCGGCTTCAATGAGCCGCTCTTTAGCGGCGGCGACCTGATCCTGATATTCCGGGGGAACAGGACCTTCTTTCTCCAACGCGTCGCCCTGAACAAAATAGGC
This sequence comes from Treponema sp., assembly GCA_031280155.1. Taxonomy (GTDB): domain Bacteria; phylum Spirochaetota; class Spirochaetia; order Treponematales; family Breznakiellaceae; genus JAITHW01. Next base: position 5,234 of record JAITHD010000250.1, read on the forward strand.
TTTTTCCCGCAAGACGTCAATAACCCCTTTATAGGCGCCCCCCTGCCCCATAGGAAAAGTTACGATAACAGGATTGATTTTGAATTTTTCCTTAATATCTCCCAGGACTTTATTGAAATCCCCTCGGTCATCGTCCATTCTCGTAACGAAAATCCCTCGGGGTTTTGATCGAGTCTCAAGATTACGCCAAAGTTTGACTGTCTCAATCTGGACACCGGAACGGCTGTCCAGGGTCAGAAGAACAAATTCGGAAGACCGAAAAGTCAAAATCACGTCCCCGGTAAAATCCGAAGAACCGGGGGTGTCGAATATATTGATCTTCTTGCTGTTTCGCTCAATATGCCCCAAAGCGGCGTGAATCGAGATTTTCCGCTCGATTTCTTCGGGAGTCGAATCACTGATGGTTTTACCGGATTCTACGGTTTCGGCTTTAGCAATAACCCCTCCCGCAAAAAGAAGGCGTTCAAAAAGACTTGTTTTACCGGTTCCCCCATGACCGGCTATGGAAACATTTCTGATAAGATCCGTCCTGTGGCTCATTCAAGCACTCCTTGCTGTACAGTCTTTAATCATTATATAATGAATCCATCTTGACGGATTGTCAAGAAAAAGTATTATATAAAAGACAAAAAAAGAGGCTGTATCTTTTTACACAGAAAATTATGGATGAAAGAAAGAAAACCATTAAGGAACTGGAAGGTAAAAAAAAAGAAGCCCAAGGAGCGGTCAATCTCATACTGGAACAATTAGGGGAAACCCTGTTGGTCCGTATGAAAGAACAAGCCCGGGTTTTTGTTCCAGAATTAACTGAATATCGACGGCTGCTTCAAGATATAGATGAATCTCAGCAATATATCACGACTATTGAGAACGATATACTTAGACTGAAAGAATTACAACATTCTATAGCCGTAAAAGAGCGGGAATGTTCCGTACAAACTCGGCAGTTATCAGACTGTCATGTCCGGCTTGGGGAACTGCTCTTGGAAACCTCTGAATTTGATCATTGCTACAGCTCGTATAAACAACAAATTGAGATGCTTATCCCTAAGATACGATCCTTAGAAGAACGGCTGGAGCAGCTTAATGATAAGAATGAAGCCAATGTATTTAGCTGGATAGGCAAAAATGCTCAGGGCATGGTAATTCGTTCTCTTTTGGGGAATAGTCAAGAAAGTCTGCGGCGAATCTACGAGACCCTTGGGGAACATTGTATTCTTTCAAAAGAGGATGTCCACGGAGGAACGTATACGCTGCTCCAAACAATTCAGGGTTTACGGACAAGGACTTCCGAAGTCGCTGCGGAAATCGCCCGCCTCAAGACGGATTATCGAAAAATCGGCGACGTCTTTGGTTCTGACGGGAATCCGATGAAACGGATTCAAGATATGGAAAAACACATAACCTGTATCCAGGGAGAACTTACCATTCTCTATCTCAGGATCGGTACCCAAGCAGCGGACCCTGAATCAACGGCTCAATTCGCTTTATTCCTGCATAATGAGGACAAACCGCTTTTTGACGAGATTCAAACAATCCGTCAAACCCAGTCGAATATTGAAGAACAAATAGAAAAAATCAAAGCCTCTATAACCATTGACGATGAACTGGCGGAGATTGCAAACCTCCAAAAAAACATCAATCGCCACCGCCGGCGTATCGCCGCCAGTGAACAGGCTATTGCGGAACTTGAGGAACAGGTTAATAACGCAAATCAGCGCATAGAAACCCTTCGGATACTCCTATAATATTTTGTAGTATTCCAATAATTTGAATATTCATTCTTAATTATTCAAACTGCTCATAATACTTGCGTACCTCTGGTTCCCAATCCGGTTGAGGAGTTTGTTCAATGAGGTATTTTATGGAACGTCCTCCGATTATTTTATTGTTTTTGCGGTACATCCAATCGCTGATTGCGCTGATATCAAAAGACACCCGGTCTCCTAAGCTAAGATTAGCAATATAGTAAGGCGTATTCGTAATAAAACCATAATAGCTTTCATGCTCAATTACAATGTCCCCCAGCCATACGTGTTCATGACTGAAACCGCTTCCGGGGTCCGCCTCAAAAGGATATTTCACCATAAAATCTTCTTCCCCAGGTTCTGGATTGTGCAGTTTGTCTAGGAAAACGGAAAAGGTCTCCTGAGCTTGGCGGCTTATTTCTTGAAGAATTTCGTCCGATTGACTGCGGTGCAAGGTCACGTCCGTAATCGGCGCCGGTTTGGTACAAGAAGATAATAATAATACAAGTAATATCAGACATAATTTCATCATCGAAAAATAGTATACAATAGGTATTAGTGACTGGGAAGACGATAATGCATAAAAAATAAAAAACCTCCCGGGAAAAGGAGGTGGGAAACCCGGGAGGCGCTTCCCTGATAATACAGCACATTGTACAACTCAGATGTATAAGCCTCAAACGATTATAAATCGGTGATGAAAGGCTTTTCAAACCATATCATCAGGTCTACTTATAAAGTACCCTTTTTCTTCTCAGAGGTCAAGTTTTTTTATGAGGCATATATTACTATTTTAGTAATAGATATTTGGAGACCCTCGACAAGATATGATGAAGTTATGTAGCTGAATATAATACAAACAATTCATAATATTACAATGAATTATCCTTCGATCCGAGCCGATTTTTACCCTGTCATTCTTTGTACAACCCCTCCAGATATTTAACTGGGGTAGTTAAAACGCTCTTTACTGGGATTCCGCAATACCTCGGCGTACCGGGCGATTTCCCATTGAGCCATCTCCAAGTTTTGTTCCCGCCAGTTGCCGCATTCTTCAGGAGCCGCTCCCGGAATGGGTCCATGAAAGGCGCTGATCCATTCAGTCATTTCCTGTAGAAGGGGCGCCATCTCTTCAGATTTCCGGGATCCCTCTACAATGAGATAAAAACCCGTACGGCACCCCATAGGACCAAAATAAACAATCCGGTTTCCCCAATCCTTGTGAGAACGCAGGAATGTAGCCCCAAGATGCTCAATGGTATGAAGCGCGGGAACGTCCATAACCGGTTCCTTATTGGGTTCCTTAAAACGGAGATCAAACGTAGTAATCACGGTATCCCCAAAACGATCCTGCCGGGAAACATATACTCCCGGTTTTAAGCGAAGATGATCAACTTGAAAGCTGGCTATCTTTTCCATAAATACCCTCGTTATTTTATATGATTTTTGATCAGCCGCCGGACTATTTCTGCTGAATACTTAGACGCAATCGGGAGAAATTCATTAAACGTGACTGGCGATTCAGTTCCGGCAATGTCTGAAAGGGCCCGGATAATCAAAGCCGGCACGTTAAAGAGAAAACAGGCTTGAGCGACTGCGGCTCCTTCCATTTCTACGGCTTTTATTTTAGGAAAGGTCTCGCGGACTTTGTCTATCCGTTCCGGTTGATGCATAAATGCATCCCCGGAACCAATAATACCCCGGACATAATTAAAGCTCCCAGGCAGAATTTCCTCCTGTTTCAGCGCATCTACCGCCTGTTCCGCCTCCTTGACAAGCGCTTCAGGAGCTGAAAACACCGCAGGCATACCGGGAAGCTGTCCCGGAGCATAATGAAACGCCGTAACATCTACGTCATGGTACACTAATCCCTCAGAAATAATAGCGTCTCCGACGGTTAACTTCGGATCGATCCCGCCGGCGGAACCGGTATTGATAATAAAATCAGGTTTGTAGCCTGTAATAAGCAACGCACAGCCCACAGCGGCGTTCACCTTGCCGATACCGCAGCGCAATAATACAACCTTTTTTCCCTCTAAGGTACCAGAGAAAAATTCAAATCCCCCGACGGTCTTGCTCTGGGGTTCTACAATAGCCGACTGGAGCAACGTAACCTCATCCTCCATGGCGCCAATAATTCCAATCATAGACACTCCTAGTTTGGTTCCCAAATAGTAGTACAGTTTCTGCCCCGTTCTTTGGACTTATACAGAGCTTTATCCGCCCGATCCACAATTTCAATAATCGAATCGTTGCTGTTATCAAAGGTAAAAATACCGAGACTTATAGTAACCGACGCTAGGGGAACTTCCCAGGGAACCACCAGTCCCGCAATACCCTTCCGTAGGCGTTCCGCAACGCCCCAGGCATTTTGGGAATCCGTATCCGGTAAAAGCACGGTAAATTCTTCTCCTCCAAATCGGGCGGGAACATCTTCCAGCCTGACTCCCTGTTTAATCAGCGCCGCGATATGTTCAAGCACCCGATCCCCTGCTACATGACCATAGGTATCATTAAATTTTTTAAAAAAATCCACATCAATTACAATAACCGAAGAAACATACTCATTACGTTTCATCCGAGCTAATTCTTCGGTAAGCCGAGTCATAAAAAAACCATAATTATAAAGACCGGTTTTTACGTCCCGCAGAGAATGATCATAGTTAAGCTGATTCTGGATAGCTAAAGAAACAAAATACATAAAATGCTCAATAAAAATCAATTCCATGTCATTATAAGCAATGTTTCCTATTTTACCTCCCACCAATATCAGTCCGTACAGACTGGAAGGACTCAAAATAGGAATTATCAGTTCCGGTTCTACCATACAGAGTTCTTCCGCGGCCCCAAGGTTATTCATCTGAGACAGAAGGTCTTTATAGGTAATCATACACTTTGGATACTGTTTAAAAAAAGTCTCAAAAGGGGTAATGCTTTCAATATGTAAACCAGTATCCATCAGTTTATAATGCCTATAGCCTTTGATAGTTATCTCGTCCTTATTTTGAAAAGACTTCCAGAGAACCACAATAGACGTTGGATTGATACGGTTGGTAACATGAAATACTGCGGTTTCTAATAAAACGTCTAAGACAGTATGACGAAAAATACTTAACACGCTTGAAAAAAGGTCTTGATAATCCCTTATTGTAGCGTTGAGACTGTCAATATATGAAATAACCCCTAGTTCTTGGAGAAACGTAAGATTTTCATGAATATGGGGGTTTGATAAAAAATCCTGATACTTTGCAACGCTTTCCACTTTACTGGTTTCAATAATATCAGATTTTTTGTTATTATATATAATATTATTCATTATGTTACGGAATAATGATCACTGATGGTTTTTCGCCATTCCGCTCGATTTTCCTTGTCCTCCCATTCCAGAATTTTTTTAATTTTAAAGGGCGGTACAATCTGAGAACCATTAAAATGTACTATCCCAAAACGGCCTCCTCCTATATATACAATTGAATCGCCTTTTTCTAAATTTTCTCCTTTAGCGACTCTATCTATAACGCAATCGAAATGAACCGGTACATTGGTATATTTATCCCCTATTGCGGAGCTTATATCCTTAATCGGTTTACCGCAATAAGGACAATCCAAGGCGGGAAGGGGTTCAGCGGACATAACCGGCGGGACCCATTGGAGCCGCTCATAAATGCCTCCCCGACTCTTATCATACCGGAGATTTCCCTTTCCTTTTTTGGGCTGCCCCGGATTTTCCTGCCAATTATCAGGGTCCCGATCTCGGCGGCGGTATCCCCGACGGCTATTTCCCCCCCTCCCACTCACTGTACGCTCCTCCCTGGGGTATATTCAAAATTTCATTACTCAGTATCATAGCTAAACACTCTATGGCATCAAAAAGATAATCCCGATCATTGATCTTCGCTCGCAACTGTTCCAATTCAGTGGGTCCTAGACGGTTCCCTGCTCGAACAGTTCGACCTTCTGTTTGACCCGCTGTCATACACACTCCATGAAAGCTGACGCAAGATGAGTAATACCGGTGCGCCCAATAAATACGACATCAAAACGAACAGCCATACAGTTATATTCTCGATGGGAAGCAAGAAAATACTTAGCGGTTTCTATAATACGGAATTGCTTTTTTTTCGTAATACTATAGGGTAATTCCTCAATTCCTGTTTTAGACCATCGTTTCACTTCAACAAAAACAAGACTCTCACCGTCTAATGCAACCACATCTATCTCGCCAACCGCAGAATAGACGTTACGAGCTATAATACGCATACCCGCATCTTCCAAAAACGCAACCGCTGCGTTTTCCCCCTCCCGTCCTTTTTGATGAGACCTATTCATCCTGCGCCGCCAAAGAGATTACCGCATCCGCTACAATCCCCTAATGACTATCCCTGAGACGCTTCAGCCCCTGCTTTTGCCTTGGGCTTCTTCTTGATAATAAGCTCCTTAATCTTGGCAGCCTTGCCGATCTTGTCTCGGATATAGTAGAGCTTTGCCCTCCGAACCTTGCCCGGACGAACCAGTTCAATCTTTGCTATCCGAGGGGAATGAATAGGAAAAACCCGTTCAACCCCAACGCCGTACGAATTTTTTCTTACAGTAAAGGTTTTCCCGACTTGGGCGTTCTTGAAAGCAATAACCAGCCCTTCATATACCTGAATCCGTTCGGTTTTACCCTCAATAATCTTAAAGTGTACTTTAATAGTATCGCCTATTTTGAAGTTGTCCCTTCCTTCTTTCATTTGACTGGCTTCAATCGCCTGGATCTCATTCATATTCTTTCTCCTTAGAATCGTGGATACCGGACCCCGCCGTTATTCCCTCTAATTCTTCTATTATAATATGGGTTTCTCTGTCAAACAGTCCCATAGCGCGTCCTCGACGGATCAGATCAGGCCGTTGGGCAAGGGTTTTTTCAACCCGTTTTCTCAAACGCCATTGGCGTATATTTTCATGGTGTCCTGAAAGTAAAATTTCCGGTACTCGAAGCATACCATACATTTCAGGACGTGTATACTGGGGATACTCTAAAAGCCCTCCAGAAAAACTCTCTTCTTCTAAAGAGTCGGGCGTAATCACTGTTTCTACTAGACGGTATGTAGCGTCGATCACCGCCAACGCAGCGGTCTCTCCAGAGGAGAGTATATAATCCCCAATAGAGATTTCATCGTCTATATAAACATCAATAATACGTTGATCAATTCCTTCATATCGTCCGCACAAGAGAATAAGCTCCTGCTCCTGAGCCAGTTCTTTTGCCGTCTCTTGAGTAAAAGTCCGTCCTGAAGGAGAAAGATAGATAACCCGATAGTTTTTATTGAGAGTCTGTTCCGCTCCCTTAACCCGGACCCCTACAGATTCCAATGCTCGTCCCAGAGGCTCCGCCGTCATAAGCATCCCCGGACCTCCCCCATAAGGGGCATCGTCACAAGTCCGATGTTTATCAACAGCAAAATCTCGGATGTTCACTGACCGATAGGCGACAATTCCTCGATTGACCGCTTTACCCAAAATAGAAAGCGCAAAAAAAGCATCAATAATCTCTGGAAAAAGTGAAAGCACCGTATAGTTCATTCCAGCACCCAGGGACAGAGCAGTACCGCAGTACCCGCTTCCACGCTTATATCCCCGAAAAACTCATTTCTAAAAGGAGCCAGCTTTACTTCGCCGGAATTAAGCCGAATTTCCGCTAGACTTCCGCCGCCGCCTTCCACCACACTGACAATACGCCCCAGGAGTTCTCCTGATGCTGAAATCACAGCAAGCCCCTGCAAGTCTGACACATAAAATTCATTGGCTTCCAAGGGAGCCGCATGTTCTCGGTTTGCGATCATTTCAGCTCCATTCAGCTCCTTTGCCGCTTCCGGAGTATCAATGCCGCGAAATTTTACCGCCACTCCTCGGTTAATCAGCAGCGTATCCTCAACTTCCCAGAATTTTTCAGCGCCCCCCAGCTTGAGCGTCACCGAATCGAGCCGGCTGAGATGATCATACTCACCCGACAGGGACCGCACTTTTACAAAGCCTTTAACCCCAAAGGGCGCCCCTACCAGTCCTACCACAAACCGCTCAGTCACATTAGTACCGTATTAGTCTAAAATTTCCAGAACCGTATGCTTCCCCCCTTTTGCGGTGGCTGCTTGTAAAACAGTTCTAATAGCCTTAGCAATACGACCGTGTTTCCCGATAACCTTGCCGATGTCGTCAGGCGCGACTTTCAATTCCAATATAGTGGATTTTTCTCCTTCCACAACATTGACGGTTACTGACGACGGATCATCAACCAGGGATTTTACAATATACTCAACCAAATCTTTTTCCACTTAATCGCTCCCTTGCATTATTCAATGTATCAAATCGTCCTGCCTCCCGTTCCGTTTATAAATCCGGGAAGTTTCCTGTCAGCTACCCCCTGCCTAAAGAACAGGGTTTTATGGCGAACCGGATAATTTAAGACGCCCTAGAGGGTTACACCTTTCTTGTTCAGCAATTTATGAACCGTATCGCTTGGGGTAGCCCCATTTTGTAACCAGCTTTTTACCCGCTCCTCGTTAAGGAATAACTGCTTGTCTACCGCCGCGACGGGGTGATAATACCCTACTTCTTCTAAGGTCTTCCCGTTTCGGGGAGACCGCTTGTCCATAACCACTATGCGGTAATAGGGTCGTTTCTTCGTTCCGAATTTCTTGAGCCTGATTCTGGCGCTCATGGAGTCCTCCTCATATTCTACTTGAAATAGTTATAACAAATCATAGCAGTTTAGTCAACGCATATATGTTTGAAAATCTATAACTTCAAATATCCTTGGCTTTTACAATTTCAATACCGCCCCGGCAGCGCCGGCAGCCGCAATATAGACAATAGGATGTTTCTTGAATTTAAAGACAAGAAAGCAGAGGATTGCCAACAGCAAACATTCCCGCCAACGGAACTGTTCATACCAATTCGCCCCAGCCTTATTGTAGAGCGAGAGTTTAACCGCTCCAAAGCCCACGGCGCAGAGAAGCCCTCCTGCGGCGGGGCGAAGACCGGAAAATACAGCTTTAACAATACGGCTTTCCTTAAAAGTCTGCAACGTTCCGGCAATGATAATGATAATGATAATCGAAGGACTGATAAGCCCTAAAGCGGCGAAGAAACTTCCCGGAATACCGGCGCATTGGAAGCCGGTATATGCCGCCATGTTGACCCCGATAGCCCCAGGTAACGACTGGGCTACAGCCTGAATATTGCCGATCATTTCAGGGCTTAACCAATCATACTTATCCGCTGCCTGATAGAGGAACGGAAGCGTAGCCAGTCCTCCGCCGATGGAAAAAAGACCAATCTGAAAAAACAGGACAAACAAAAATAGAAAGATCACACTGCATCCTTTTTGTTTTTAGAAAGATCAGTTTTTTTAGGACCGTACAGCAGGAATCCGGCGATTCCGGCGGCGACGATTATTGCTATCGGATTGGCGCTCCATACTGCTGAAAGAGCAAACCCAAGGATAAAGATAACAAGCCCTTTACCGTCTTTGAATACTCCTTTGAGAAGTTTGACAACCGTATCTATAATAAGCGCTCCTACTGCAATGCGAATACCGGAAAACCCATGTTGAACAATCGGATAATCCACAAAATTCCGCAAACTCAGCGCAATAAGCGCAATCAAGGTAATTCCGGGCAACACAAAACCTACTGTCGCGATAACCCCTCCAAGAAGACCTTTCTGTTTGAACCCAATGAAAGTGGAAACATTCACCGCGATAACTCCCGGCGTAACCTGAGCAATCGTATAATAATCCATTACCTCCTCCATAGTAGCCCAGTTCCGCTTTTTTATCACTTCCCGTTCCACTATCGGGATCATTGCGTAACCTCCGCCAAAGGTAATGCCCCCCATCTTAACAAAGGTTAAAAACAAGTCAATACAGGTTTTCACTCTAGTTATGATTCCTTTGTCGGGGGTACAACCGCTAAATGCAGTTCGTCAAGCTGTTTCTGTTCCACTTCACTGGGACTGTCGTCCATGAGGCTGACTGCGAAAGAATTTTTCGGGAATGGAATAACCTCTTTAATCGATGTTTCTCCTGCCATGAGCATTACCAGCCGATCCAGCCCCGGGGCAATGCCTCCATGCGGCGGTGCGCCGAACTTGAACGCTTCTGTGAGAAAACCGAATTTCTTCTCCGCTTCAGCAGGATCAATGCCTACAATCTTGAAAATTCGTTTCTGGAGTTCCGGATCATGGATACGGATAGAACCGGAAGCCTGTTCGTATCCATTGAGAACCAAGTCGTAGAGGTCTCCCTTTACTGACCCCGGATCCTGCTCCAGAATACTATGATATTGTTCTTGGGGGTAGGAAAACATGTGATGCGCCGCTTCCCAGCGATGCTCCTCTTCATTAAACTCGAACAAGGGAAAATCTAAAATCCAGACAAAAGCAAATTGATTCGGATCGCAGAGTCCTAAATCTCGACCAAGCTTAGAACGCACCGCGCCTAAAGCGCTATTGGCTACCTTGCGCCGAGAATCCGCTATAATGAGAATAAGATCCCCTGGTTTCGCCTCCAGCCCTTTGACGATATCTTGGGCGGTTTCCGCAAAAAATTTCGCTATTCCTCCTTCTAAGCCGGGAGTTTCGGTTGTTCCGGTTACTTTCATCCAGGCAAGCCCCTTTGCCCTGTAGATTTTTGCATGGCTTTCCAGTTCTTCGATCTGCTTGCGGGAATAATCTGCTTTTCCCGGGGCTACCAGGGCTTTTACCCCGCCGCCGACAAGGGCGATTCCTTTAGCCGCTCCAGCCTGACGATCCGCTTCACCAGCGGCAAGGGCGTCTTTGAAGGCTTGAAAACCGCCGGACCCAACATACGGCGCAAAATCCCGGATCTTCATGTCGAACCGAAGATCCGGCTTGTCTGTACCGTACCATTCCATAGCTTCTTCATAACTGAGGCGGGTAAACCGTGCGGGGATATCCCGGTTAAGGCATTTCTTAAAGACATAACCGAAAAGTCCTTCAGTGAGGGCTACTATATCGTCCCGGCTGACAAAAGCCATTTCAATATCGATCTGGGTGAATTCAGGCTGCCGATCTCCCCGGGCGTCTTCATCTCGGTAACACCGAGCAATCTGAAAGTATTTGTCGAAGCCCCCAACCATGAGGATCTGCTTATAAAGCTGCGGCGATTGAGGGAGGGCGTAAAATTTACCCGGATAAAGCCGAGAAGGTACCAGGTAATCCCGGGCCCCTTCCGGCGTTGATTTGATGAATGTAGGAGTTTCAATCTCATAAAATCCCTGACTGGTCATCCATTCTCGGACAGCGAAACTCACCTCATGGCGAAGCCGAATACGGCGCTGCATCCCCGGAGAGCGAAGATCTAAGTAGCGGTACTTGAGGCGCAATTCCTCTTTTACCCCATCCGCATCATCTATCTGAAAAGGAAGCGCTTCGGCACGATTTAAAATAACCAATCTATCTAAAACTACCTCGATTTCGCCGGTAGCCATGTCGGGATTCACCATTTCCTCTGGTCTGGATCGAACCTTTCCCTCTGCTGCAATGCAGTATTCATTCCGCAGTTCCCCAACAAGCGCGGACAGCTCCGGCGGCGCTCCCTCGTCTACCACTACCTGAGTAATTCCATACCGATCCCGCAGATTAATAAACGAAATGCCTCCGTGATCCCGCTTCCGATGTACCCATCCGTTTAAGGTTACGGTTTTACCGGCATCTTGTTTCCGTAATGCGCCGCAATTCGTTGTGCGCTTCATTTGTTCCATAATGTAAGACTATAGCAAGGGAAAAAAGGTATATCAAGGGACTAAACCAAAGAGAGATGAAAGATTTCTTAGTCGGGCAACCCGGATTTGAACCGGGGACCCCAAGTCCCCCAGACTTGTACGCTAGACCAACTGCGCTATTGCCCGGCTAAGAAATCTACAAGGTAATAACAATATACTAAAAATAATCGTCTTATGTCAATAAGATATGCTACAAAAAACATAAATCTCTACTATTTTTTCTTTTCCTTAAATCTCAAGCCCTGCCTTTACCTATTTTCATAGTTATCCGGTTCGCCGTAAAACCCCGTCTTTTAGGGCTGAGGATATAAGGCGCAAATAAAAATGTTTTGTAACAACATCATTGACCAGGCTGGTGCTTTGTTATATACTAAAAAAGTCGAACAGCCCTGCCCGCGAAACTTGGGGAAGTAACGTCTATGGATATGGCGGCGCTGGCTCTCGGTAAGGGGAGTGAAACCGCCGTAGAAAAACCCGCTTAGAAAAAGAAAAAAGCGGGAAAGAAGGAGAAATCTTAGGGAGCAAGCCGGGCAGCAGCCCAAGTCCTAGAAAAACCTTTAGGCAGGGGCAGATGACAGTATCATAAAACAGTAATTAAGAAGTATTTTGTAAATAGTATAGTTTAGATTAGCAAACAATGAGGAACCGACAAATTAGCTGTTCTTTTTGGGGGCTGGTATGTTTAGCAGTCCTTATTGGCATTGGAGCGTGCAGTTCCAATCAAGCCGTTGGGGACCCGGCAGCCTTAAACGCTAGAGGGCTTGGGTATTTTAAAGCGGGAAAGTATAACCGAGCCATAGCGGATTTTACTGACGCGATCCTGCATAATCCGTATCTCGCTGAAGCCTATAATAACCGAGGGAGCGCATACATCAGGAACAAGCAGTACGACCGAGGCATAGCGGATTTTACCCAAGGGATCCAGCTTAATCCCGATTTTACCAACGCCTATTATAATCGGGGAATCGCTTACATTATGAAAAAAGAGTATGACCGAGGCATAGCGGACTTTACTGACGCGATCCTGCGTAATCCGTACCTTGCTGAAGCCTATAATAACCGAGGGTATGCGTATTACCTGAAAAAAGATTATCATCAGGCTTTAGCAAACTATACCGAAGCAATCTGGCTTAATCCTCATTTTGCCGGAGCTTATTATAATTGCGGTCTAGTATATTACATGAAAGGCGCGTACGATCAAGCCTTAACAGACGCTGAACAGGCGCTGCGGCTCGATCCGAATCACGCTAACGCCCGTTCTCTGATGCTTCTTATACAGAAAAGATTTAGTATACTTAATAGAAGGGAGATTAACTATGCCGTTGTTACCGTTTTCAAGCCAGCAAGTAGAGATAAGTCAGGCAAAGCTGGCGGTTCTTATTGATGCGGACAATACGCAGCCTTCCATTATTGAAGGACTCTTAGATGAAGTCGCTAAATATGGAATCGCCAGTGTTAAACGGATCTATGGGGATTGGACTACTACAAACCTCCGGTCTTGGAAAGATCGGCTTTTAGAATATGCGATTCAGCCTATTCAGCAATTTTCATACACCAGCGGTAAAAACGCTACTGATTCGGCGATGATTATTGACGCAATGGACTTGCTGTACAGTCAAAAACTTGACGGTTTTTGTATTGTTTCCAGTGATTCGGATTTTACTCGTCTTGCCGCTCGGCTTCGAGAGAGCGGGCAGATGGTATACGGTTTTGGAGAAAAGAAAACCCCCAGGGCTTTTGTCGCGGTCTGTGATAAATTTATCTATACCGAAATCCTTCGGGACGATGTACAGGAAGACGCTGACGAAGACGACGCAACTAAACCGGCTTCCCGGGTACGCAAAGATTTTAAAAGCGACCGCCGTCTTTTAAAATTGCTTCGGGATACGGTGGAAGACTTAGCTGATGAATCAGGCTGGGCTTATTTAGGCGGGGTAGGTCAGAAAATTACCAATCGATCGAGCGAATTTGATCCTCGAAACTACGGTTTTAAAAAATTGGGGGATCTTTTCCGGGCGATGAGCCAGTTTGAAACCGAAGAACGGCCTCAAGAAAACGGCACCGGTCGGCTGGTATACATTCGCTGGAAAAAATGGAAAGGCGGCGGGGTCTCGTAACTATTTTTGGAGGCTTTGTATAACGTATGACGGGGTATAAATCGGTTTGGATCAAAACAGGCAATTCATGCTGATACCATGAATGGTTGCCGTCGGTTTTACCCTTCAATAACTTTATTATACGTTGTCAAGCGCCTTCAGGCGGAACTTCGCCTCCTCCGATAATGCTTTCCTCAGCACAATGGCTTCGCTTTTTCCATTCTACCATGATGCCGGCATCCTATTTGTTTCTGAGTTTAGACAATATCAAGTGGATTGACTATATTTTCTCAAAGTATTTTTCATAATATTCCCATCATTTTTTCCTTCCCCATTTCAATCAGCCTTACAATTATATCACTATGGCGGCGCTGTCAGCGAAATAAACCGACCTGAATCTCTGAACCCAAAGGCGCAGGGTATGTTCTCTGGGCTTTTGGGTTTTTGGCTGTTTTTTCTCGGTAAAGCAGCGGGATAAACCGGCTGCTTCGGGAAAGGGCGTTCTTTATTTCCTAATGGCGTTCCGCCAATTCAACCGCTTCTTCAAGGGTTTCTACAATGTTGTCAGCCCCAAAGTCTTCAATAAAACCATAATTTTCTAAAAATTTTCTAGGCTGACTGCGAATTTCACAAATGATGAGCCGCAGTTTCTGACGACGGCATTGGATCAAGAAGGATTCTAAGGCTGTAATGCCGGTAGAATCAATAACCGGCACTTCCCTCATGCGAAGAATCAGAGCGTGAGGTTTTTTTGCTACTTTGAGCAGCGTATTTTGAAGCATATCAGCTACCCCAAAAAAGAAGGGTCCGGTAATTTCATAAATCTCAATATCTTTTCTGGTAAGGGCTATTATCTCATCCATAGTCTTCTTTTCTATGTTCCCAAAGGCAAGTTCTGTAATGAGCTCATCATTCTCTAATTTGACGTTTGTTACTTCAATCATCCGCCTAAGAAAGAGAAACACCGCAAGCACGAACCCGACTTCTACCGCAAAAGTCAGATCCACAATAATCGTAAGCAAAAAAGTAGTGAGCAATACAGAGGTATCGCTTTTAGGAGAACGGCGGATAAGCCGGACAAAACGAGAAACATGGCTCATGTCCCAAGACACCACCATAAGCACTGCGGACAGTCCAGCCAGCGGTATTGCAGACGCTACTGGCGCAAGGAACAGAACAAAGACAACTAAGGTGACGGTGTGCATAATACCCGCAACAGGACTCACCGCGCCGGCTTTGATGTTGGTTGCGGTCCGAGCTATAGCGCCGGTAGCGGGAATACCGCCGAAAAATGCGGACACAATGTTGCCTATGCCCTGAGCGGTGAGTTCCATGTTTGCGTTGTGTCTGTCTCCAGTCATGCCGTCAGCCACCACTGCGGACAGAAGGGATTCAATCGCCGCCAACAGCGCTATGGTAAAAGCGCTGGGAAACACGGAACGAAGCAGCATCCAGCTTAAATGGGGAAAAGTAGGACTTGGAAGCGACGAGGGAATCCCTCCGAAACGGCTGCCTATGGTTTCTACCGGCAGCTCAAGAAAATGACAGATTATCGTAGCGATGGTTACGCCGATTGCAGCCCCCGGAAGCCGGGGAAACAATTTCCGTATTACGATGATGACGATCAGGGTTCCTAGACCGATTGCTAAGGTAAGGGGATGCATAGCAGGAAACGCAAGGATATATTCATACCATTTTTCAAAAAAAGCCGGAGAACTTGCCTCAATTTGAAGTCCAAAGAAATCTTTTACCTGCTGGGAAAAGATCAATACTCCGATACCGGTAGTAAAGCCGGTCGTAACCGGATAAGGAATGAACTTGATGAATCTGCCTAAACCGCTTATGCCCATGAGAACCAGCATAATTCCCGCAAGGGCTGTAGCGGTGATAAGACCTGATATACCGTGTTCCTGAATTACCCCGAAAATGATGATCACAAAGGCGCCGGTAGGTCCTCCGATTTGGAATTTACTGCCTCCCAGCAGACTGATACAGAATCCTGCGGTAATGGCGGTATACAAGCCTTGAGCGGGAGTTCCCCCGGCGGCAATGCTGAAAGCCATAGAAAGGGGGAGCGCAACAATACCCACGATTACGCCGGCAACGCAGTCCTTAGCAAAAGCAGACCAGCTGTAATTTTTACCGTTTTTATTAGGAAATAATTCACAGGTCCGAGGAATAAAGTCTTCGGGTTTGATAAACGTAAACTTAAAAGCATTCATTCTAGGGATATATACCTAACGCCGCAGGTCTGTCAATGGGGAATCTATGGTGCTGTATGTAAACAGAGTCTACAGATTACCAAAAGCGCCGTAAAGCCCCTGCCTTGAGGCATGGGGATATAAGGCG
>JAITHD010000024.1 GCA_031280155.1 Treponema sp.
ATTAAGGTAAGGTTATGAGACGTGTTTATTTGGGTCTTTTTTGGATAATTCTGTTAAGCGTCCATGCTTACGGATTTCAAGAAGGATTTTTGGTTCCCGGTATTATCTATAAAAATCAAGGCTCTAGACCATCATCTCTGGTAAGGAGATGATATAAGTGTAAGCAATATAAGAGATTAAGCGCACAAAAGGTCAATAAGATTTTATTGTGCGTTTGCGAGGACATAATCGCGACTGCGGGGACAAAACTGGTAAAAGTAAACCGCAAACCGTAAACAACTACTACTACAACTTACGGGAGAAAATACTGGAAGAGACCCTGAAAGAAACGCCCCGGGGTGACGGCGAATGTGAGCGTGACGAATCGTATTTCGGCGCGCGGCGGGTTCGGTGGAAGCGCGGACGGGGCGCGGCGGGAAAAACACCGGTCTTTGGGCTCTTAAAACGCGCGGGAAGGTTTTCGTAAAAATCGTCAATAACTGTTCAAAAGAGGAGCTTTTACCGGTTATTCAGGGTAAAATCCTTGAAAAATCAGTTGTTTACACCGACGGCAGGAAGGCTTATGACGGGCTGATACTGAACCGGCTATGACCATTACCGGATGTATCATAGCGAGAACGAGTTTGCACGGGGGAAAAGCCGCGTGAAGGGGATCGAAAACTTTTGGAGTTTTGCGTAGCGGCGGTTTTCGAAGTTTAACGGTTGTACTTCAGAGAAATTTGTGCTACGCCTTAAGGAGTGCGAGTTCCGGTACAATCACCGCAATGAAAATTTATTGAAACTTGTTACTAAAATATTCAAAAGATGATGGTCTAGAGCCAAAATATATAACAAAATCGACGTTTCTCGATACAATCCCTCATTTTTCTCAATCATCAACAATCACTCAAGGAGTAATCTATGATTATCACGAACAAGCTCGATCTTCCGGCGGGGCTGCTTAAAGCGGTCTCGACGGAACGGCACAATGCGCCTCTGTGTCTAAGCGCAACGACCCTTTTACAAGTGGTCAAGCAAATTATCCTCACCGACCGCCACTGGGAACAGCTCGAAGATGATGTCGCTGATAGGGCATGGGCCGGTTACGGCAGTTGTCCATAGCAGAGATGACGGAAAACCGATAATTACCCTTACCAAAGCAACCCCTGATGAGGAATTGGTCTAAATCGTAGAAATAGATAAGTGCAACAGTTCGGCAACTTCAGCAATGGTATAGAGGTTTTCCATCGTTACTCCTTAACTAGAGATATATATTCTATATGTTAACTTTTTATAACTTGTAGTAGCTTTTTTGGTGGTGTTTGACAAAGTATGATGGATAAAGACAACGGGGGACAAAATAGATACTATGAAGTATGCAAGTACCCATAGAAATACCGTGTCCCCGTTGTCAAGGGACAAAGATAGTCCGAAACGGGAAAAAAAGCAACGGTCCCCAAAATTACCGGTGTAAGGATTGCGGACGGCAGTTTATCGATGACCATGAGAAAACGTATCGGGGATGCCTTTCCGGTATAGCCGCCCTGATAAGGATCGCCCTGGTCAGGGGAGCCGGCATTCGGGATACCGCCGCGATACTTCAAATCAGCGTGAATAAGGTGCTGAAAACGCTGGTCACAAGCGTATACACTCTACAACCGAAGCAAACCCATTACGATACTCTTGAAATCGATGAGTTTTGGACCTATGTAGGCAAAAAAAAGACCAAAAAATGGCTTATTTACGCTTATCACCGGGAATCCGGGGAGATTGTGGCGTATGTGTGGGGGAAGCGGGACTTGAAAACCGCCCGAAAGTTGAGGAAACGGCTCAAACGGCTGGGAATTACCTACGGCCGGATAGCGACCGATGATTGGGATAGTTTTCTGACGGCCTTTTCCGAGGACAACCGGTTGACCGGCAAAGCGTACACGGTGGGGATAGAGGGGAACAATTGCCGGTTACGCCATAGAATCAGGCGGGCGTTTAGGCGGACCTGTTGTTTCTCGAAAAAACTTTCCAACCACCGGAAAGCCTTTAGTATGGCTTTCTTTTATATCAATTATGGGTTCGTTTAATACCTATCATACTTTGTCAAACACCACCGCTTTTTTTAATGGGATTTAACCGATATATACGGTATGATGAACGTACTATCCGGTATCGTACCACCGAACCCTACAGAAAAGCGGTTGTTACAGTGCGCCAAATGCGGGACGGTCTTTATGGGAAGGCTGATTCCGCTGCTCACGAAATGTCTTCAATGCGGCAGTATCCACGTTAAAAAAGATATGCGGGTCAGCTTAATCTATACCAACCGCAATAGCTAAGGCGCCCCTTAATTCAGCCAATTTTGTTTCCGAAAGCATCCCAATATAATGAGTTAATCGGCTTTTCAGAATACTCACCAATTCATCACAGCGGATTGCGCTGTCGTTTTTTAGTCCTGCTTCTATGCCGACCGGTACTTGGGTACTTAATCCTTCAAAATTGGTATACACCGGAGCGCATATCAGCGTTGAATAGGTGCTGTCAATCAGTTCCTGACGGGAAATAATCACATATACCCGCTGTTTTTTGGTATCGGTAGTACCTGCGGAAGTAACCAGATACAACTCGCCCCGCTTCACGGCATATCCTGAAATTCAAGATTTTCTTCCGCTTCTTTACTAAACCGTACTGCATGAGCCTTGAGTAGTTCTTTATCCTGCTCTCTCCGTCCCTGCCGTTTGAGTTCCGCAAGATAACTGGTCAAGGCGTGTTCAATGAACTGGGAAATATTGCCGTTCTTATTGAACGGCGCAAGTTCTTCCAGTAGGGATTGGGAAAGGGAAACCGATGTTTTTATCTTCCTAATCATACTACCAAAATACTACCGATTTTCCTTATCGGTCAATACTGATTGTATGGTATTATACCGCCGAAAATCGCTTAAGAACCGCTGTAAATCCTATAAATAATTTTGACCCCCTCCTCCACAACCTTTCCGGCGGACTTAAAGAAGGCTTCTTTGGAGCGATTGCTTGCTTCTCTATGCGCTTCTTCCTTGCTTGTCAGAGGCAGTTCTTTCATCTTTTTCTCGAAATAATCGGCATAGCCCGTCTCTTTCCGGTTTTTCAGCGTTTTTACGCCTAATTGTATCTGCTCTCGCACAGCCAGCAGAACAAGGTCTGTTAAACCCGTTGAATTTTCGAACAGGCTGGACAGTTCTTCCACTGTTTCAGAGGTATCCCCGCTGAATCTTCTTGATTTCGCCTATTTTCACCTTGTCTGCTGCCGCCTCAGCCTTATCCCGCTCCGCTCTTGCTTTCGCTTGTTCTCTTGCTTTCGCTTTATCCTATTCCGCTTCGACTTTAGCTCGTTCTCTTGCCTCAATTTTCGCCCTTTCCTCCACCTTGGCTTTCGCTTGTTCCGCCCCAGCTTTTATTTGTTCTTTGGTTTCCATACCTCAAAACCCCCTCGAAAATTATATTTAACCCCAACCTACTTGTTTACTTTAAACGTCAAAAAGGAATCAAACCGGTTGTAAGGTATTACCTGTCATTATTTCCCTTGCGATTCTTTGACCCATTGTTCCCATTCAGGAACGGTCATAACCGGTACGGTAATATCTTTCAGGACAGCTTTGTTTTTATACCAGCTGTATTTCATGCCGTACCGGTTAAAATGCCATTTAACTTTGCATGATCTTCAGGCTTAATGTGGGGGCATTTGCCGATTCCGATCTTGCCTGCCGCAACGTCCATACAGAAAGCCATACAGGTAGGTTTACCGCAGGCTTTGCAGTTGGTTTTTGTGGTAAATTTGAAAATATCTAAACCTTTCAGCGCCATATTACTCCTCTACTTATAACCCCTTTACTGCCTGTAAAACATTTTTTACCTTTTGATTGGTTGGGTCTAACCTCAAAACTGTTTTCAAATCCTAAATTGCCCGATCTTTCTGACCTTTTGGAGATACGCAAATCCGCAGACAAAGCGGGCTTTTGCATCTTAGGGTCAATTCGCAGTGATGCGATGAAGTCCTCCATATCCCGGTTATACTCTTCGTTTTTCATAGCAAATCCTTTCATAGTTTTTGCCCTCATTGCGGAGGTTTTTAATAAAACCATTACCGGCTTCTCTTAACCGGTGTGCGTCCTAGCGAGACCGGGTTAAGCATTCTAGTACCGGCTTGGCGTCAGATACCGAAGCCTGATCCAAAACAAGTCTTGGTTTTGCATATATCCGACTAAATAGTCCCGGCGGATCCTATATCCCTAATTTTATGAAAAAATATTCATCTATTAGGTGATTTATTATCATAATTCACCATACAGATAATTGTCAACACCCATCAAGTCAACAAAACTGAATTTATATCTGATAGAGTTAAAAATGACGAATCTTAGGGAATTACTGGCTTTCAATATACGGGAAAAACGACACGCTCTTGGCTTCTCACAGGCAAAACTAGCAGAAAAAGCGAATACCGCTCCCACCTATCCTATATTGCTATGATTGAACTGGAAAAGAAATTTCCTTCAGTGGAGATGTTAGAACGGGATAGCCGGGGCATTGGAGATAGATACTCCCGAATTATTCTCCATGCAGTCATTTCCAGAGGAGACCTTCAAAAAACTGCATGAACAAATTTTGACGGATTTTGAACAGGTTATTGTCAAGCATTTGAACAATCTCAAGAGAAATTCGTAGCTAGTTAGGCAAATGCCTTTTTTTTCATGTTAGTTGACTAAAATAACGGTATATGCTAAAATTAATACTACTATGAGGGCAGAGCATAATGGCATTACCACAAATTAAGAGTAAACCACTCACCTTTAATGAGTATCTCAACCTTCCTGATGATGGGAACCGATATGAATTGATTGATGGGCTATTGTACGCTATGGCTCCTCCCCTAGTGAATCATCAGACCTTAGTGCATTATATCAGCGGTCAATTTGATACCTTCTTACAAGGAAAACCGTGTAAAGTCTGGGAATCTCCTATAGAAGTTAGATTATTTCCAGACAAGGAAGGTAAAGATAGGCATATCCAATACCCTGATATAACGGTAGTATGCGATAAAAATCAGATAAGTAAAGACGGCAAGAGAATTGAAGGACCTCCCAGAATCATCATAGAAGTTTGGTCTCCGTCAAACGAAGAAAATAACAGCTCTAATTTATTCGAGAAGAAATACTGGTGTGAAACAGCTGGGGTAAAGGAATATTGGATAGTATATGATGAGCATAGAGTTCATCAATACCTACTGAATGACCAAGGGATATATACTGAAACGATATATTTCTCTCCGAATGGTCAAGAAGCTATAGCGATACCGGTCAGAACATTCAAAGATGCAGTAAGTATAACCCTAGGCTCTTTTATCTTTGATTGGGCAAGTGGTGCTATAGAAGATTATTTATAATCTTTATACTAGCAGAATCATCCTTTTTAAGTACATACCTTGTCTATATGAACACTGCTGAGTGAACTTTTTAATTCTGTTTAATGTCAACAAAAGCTAATAAAAAATAACAACGGATAAACATGGTAAATATATAGCAAAAGCTATAACGCAATTTTACCCAAGGAGAATCTATGGAAAACCTCTTAACCGTACAAGATGCAGCTGATTTATTACAACTGTCAACCTCAACCGTGTATAAATATGCCGAAAATGGCATATTACCCTCATTCTGTATTGGAACAAACCGCCGCTTAACGCCGAAGGTTTACCTATCGAACATATCGACCGTATCCAAATTACCCTCAATCCACGGTTATATCCCTTTATCAATTATGAAAAAAGAAATATTGACCCTAAAAAAGAATTACGTCTTTCGTATAGTCATAAATACGGGATACACTGGTATCTTGATATTCAAGCTCAAAGAATATGTCAGAGTGATATATATGGCAGTATAGCAGGAGCGGTATTTAAACTTATCAAGGAGAAATTTATTATATTACCAGCAAAAGATGCTATTATGGCGTTATTTGTGTACATCCACCTTGACTATTTTGTTTCTGAAGTGAGAGCAATTGAATTTTGTTTTGATTTTGAACCAAACAGCATAAATCGATAAAATCTATCACCCCAAATACTCACAGGCAATACTAGACTGATTAGCTATTTCCTTCAATCTTGCTAAGACCATATCAAACGCTTCCTTATCTTTCAATACCAGTTCTATCCGAAACTTCTCAGAATCAGGACGAATGGTCATCTTCCTGGTCTTGCTCTCCGTTTCAATCCCGCCGGCGGGATTTTCCTCTTGCCCATCCTCCCCAGCTTTCTTGCGTTCTTGCCTTCGTTGCTTTCGCTCTTCTTGCTTTACCCGCTTTGCTTCATCCCGTAACGCCTTCCGATTAGCTAACGTCCCGTTTTCCCGTTGTTCTAATAACATATTCCGTTTCTGCGAGTCTTTTATCGCAATAACCTCGGTAATCTCTTGGATTGTCCCTTTGCCAGAGATATATTCTTTTAGGTAATCATCATCACTTATTTTCTTGACCACGGCAAACAGATTCTTTACCGTCTTTTCATCTTTCCCCATAATGACTGCTATCTCTGATTCACTTCGATTTTGCTCTTTCAGCGTCATTAACGCCTGGTAAATCTCAGTCTGCGATAAATCGGAACGCTGAATATTGCTCACCAGTTGCCTAATCAGTATATCCTTATCATTAGACACGATGCAAGGAATAGTCTGGAACTGTTCAGGTGCTTCCTGTGCAAGCTGCTGATATGCCCTATACCGTCTATGCCCATCAATGAGGATATACCCCTCTTTATCGGGATACACCACAACCGGTTGTTGCAACCCATATTCTCTAATGTTGGCGCTTAATTCCTTTATCCCCTCATAGTCCCGTCTTACATTATCTTTCTCTACCACCTGTTTTAATGGTATATCTCTCGTCGGCAATGAGGACAGACTGCCGCCATCTGTTCTTATCTTGCTATCAGTTGTTCCGGTCCGTTTAGCAACTTCACCCTGTATATCAAGTTTAGCCATTATATATCTCCTTCTATGGTGATTCCGGTAATATCCTGTACCAAATCCCGTATTTCTTCATATTGCTTCTTAGTCTCATTACGGACAGTTATTTGAAACTCTTTAGCATTGATATATTTCTTAATAAAATTGCTCTTAGAAAGATAATGCGGATTCATAAACCGCTTAATCCGCTCATCTTCGGTAAAAAGGTCGGTTATCTGGTTGCTAAAGGTGCTTTTATTCTCTGTTTTGGGCTTCTCATACTGATTGAATATAACATGAATATCAAGATGGACTAATTCAAGTTCGGTAATTTTATCAAATAGATACTGTACTGATTGATAATCAAAAATATCTTGATGAGTGGGTATTAAAAGTACATCACCGGCATTACATACGTTTACCGTTATATTATCAAAGGTCGGAGCCGTATCAATAACCGCATAGTCATACTCAAGTCCTTCCATTGCCTTCTTTAACCTTTTGAGGGAAGCGGTATTGCGGAAATCCCCAAGCCGCACGTCGGCATGGACTAAATCGAGGCGATCATTAATAGACAAGATATTCTCTTGAATCGGCGAACCAGAAAAGATATTGAAAATATTCTTTTCATAAATACGCTCATAAGGGATACCACTATTATAATAAAATGAGAGTGAATTATTGGCTAAATCAGCATCAATAGCAAGGCATTTACACCCTGCGCCAGTCAAAGCATTGAGTAAAATGATTGATATGGTCGTTTTTCCAGTTCCGCCCTTAATGGAATTAACGGCTATCGTTTTCATTATTATTTAGTATATATTTTTTATGACTTATGTCAATCATTTTGTATGAAATTCTTACTCAATCACCCCTAAACCTTTCAGATAAGTCTCCGTAACCCGTATCCCCGCATGACCTAACAGCTTAGACACTCGGTATATGTCTTTATTTTTGCTATATTCCGTTATCGCAAAATAATGACGAAAATCATGCGCTGAATAGACCGCTTGTATCTTACTGGATTTGTGTAATTTCCTTGTATGATAAATCACTCGGTTCTCTATACGGGTATCCGTAAGTCCTACAAAGGGAGACCGTAACTCTAAACCAGCATGAATAATCGTCTTGATAACCATCTCCGGTAATTCCCCGGACAGGTCTTTCCCTTTGCTGTGAGTAAAGAATCATTTCCCCTTAATGCTCAGTGCCGGTAATGCCCCAGCCCGTAACCCACGATACGCCATAACCGAAACGGCGGCGTTCATTAGGGGCGGTACGGCTTCAATAAGGGATTCCGTATACCCTGGTGTCTCCGTTCTAAAAACGTAAAAAACGAACTGGCAACCGCTACATCCCGTCTAATGCTTGCCGATGACCGATCTCCTAACAAAGAGTAGCTGCCTGCGCCGGGGAAAGCTCCAGCACGGCAATATGGAGGGTATCGGTAAATTGCTCTAGTCTGGTCAGCGCTTCGGTATACCCTCGGCGGGTATGCTTGCTATTGGTTTTTCCGGCGGTCTCAATAAATAAAGACCGCTCTGTTGTATAATCAATTCCTGCAATATGAGCGGCGCTGGAGAGTTCCTTGGTGAGCTTTTGGGTAATTACCAGCCTTGCAATCTGCTCTAGCTGTTCAGAGGATAAGTCCATCAAACTAGGGGCTTCATGGGCTATCCGATCTGCCATCGCTTTAACTGCCTGGGCTTGCACTAATGCAGTATCCATCATCTTACCCCTGAGTCCAGTTTTCAATGACTAAGCCTTCAATACGAGAAAACTCCCCGCCATTATGAGTAACCAAAACCCCGTTATAGGCTAATACCGTTGCCACTATCACCATATCATTAAATCCTATCATTTTCCCGCTTTGTTCCAATCCTGCCCGAACCTTGCCATAATATCCGGCTGCCTCCATATCAAAGGGGATTATCTTCAAGGGTTTCAGAAATCTCCCTATCTTTTCCATTGTTTCGAGTGCTTTTTGACTTTTCCACGCCCCATACAGCAATTCAGCGGCTACCATTGACGGAATCTTAATCTTACTGGGCGGAGTGGCAAGCACCTTTTTCTCTAAATTGGGAAACGTCCCTTTCAAGAGATAAATACAAATATTCGTATCCAAAAAGTACATCATAAGGATTCTCTAGCCGTATCCTCAATAACTGATTCAGCCCCATTAGGGAAAAAGGTAGCATCTGTTACCGAACCAAACACCTGAGCATAATCAGGAGACCACTCTTGACTAAAATGCTCCTGAATGAGGGTTGCCACATATTTTGAAATAGACACCCCCTTTGCCTGAGCAGCACGCTCTACCTTTCCAAATATAGCTTTATCCAAATACAAAGACACTTGAGCCATAGAATCTCCTATCAAGTATAGTATATACTATACTTGAATATAAAAGCAAGACCGCTCCCCGTTCTAATATGTGGGCATCTTGTCCCTCAAAAATCAGACTAAAACAGACTAAAAAAACACCCCCTCAAAAAGGAGTCATATCCTATAGATACGCCATATATAGCGTACCCTTACTTATCTTATCCCTATAACCTATCAATGCTCTCCTACTACAGAAACCTAACTAGAATCCCACCTCTATCTATCAAACCTCTCCCCTGCTCATAACCTATACCATCCTGCTCACTCCACTGGTAACGAGGAGTCTGAGCTAAGAGCAATCATTATATAAATAAAACCTCCTCCCCCCAGAACGCATAGGGCATAAATGCCCTCGCTAAAAAACACCAACAACAAAACATCATAGCCCCAGCCCTGCCAGAGCTATAAACCTGATATGGTAAATAGATCACTTAACCAAACCAATACTCTTTGAACAGTCGTAACGCCACACTCAAAGACTTCAGCAATCATACGATTGCTCATCGCTGGGTGTTCTGCTTTGAAGGCTCTGACTGCTACGCCGCTCTGCCCCGCCCCTTAGCGGGGCTATCATCTGATATTACAGATTACGCAGTCGTATGCATTCAAAACATTTCTAACTGTTCCCTCGGCAACCCCAAAGACCTTGGCGATCATGCGGTTGCTCATATCGGGGTGTTCAGCTTTGAAAGCCATGATTGCCTGGGCCCGCTCTTCAGCCCGGGACTGTCTGGCGATAACCGACTTCGCGCGCCGGGCGTCCCCCCACGCCCTGAACCCCTGGGGAGACATCTTCCGGTACGTCCATTTCCCTATGCTCTTTCCCGTGGCTTTCACTTCCGCAAAGGGCAGCGGCACGGGAAACCGCTCCGCGTTATACTTCCCCGCATACCCTGTCACCGCCTCGATAAACCCCGC
>JAITHD010000047.1 GCA_031280155.1 Treponema sp.
ACTGTATGCCTTCATTGTTTTGAACCGCTTTCTCGTACAGCCCAGGGTCTTGTAAAGGATTGAACGGTAATTTATGAATAACTGAAAGAGGCAATTTGTCAGTATCATCAAATAGAAAATTCAGCCCATTATCCATGCCTGCCAGCAGAATACCGCCTTTTTTTAATACTCGAAAACATTCTTGCCATATATGAAAAACATCTTCTACATAACAATTTGATACAGGATGAAATATAAGATCAAACCCGCCATCTTCAAAAGGAAAATCCTGAGTCATATCCGCTTTAACGATGTCGATAGTATATCCTTCTCTTTCCGCCACATACCGCTCGCTTGCCAACTGACTTTCAGCATAATCCAATACTGTGCAATATGCGCCTAAAGCTGCAAATATAGGCATCTGCTGTCCCCCGGCGCTGGCAAGTCCTAACACTTTTTTTCCCTGCAATGAGGGAAACCATATTTTTGGAACAGCCTTGGCTGAGGTTAATAACACCTGCCATTCGCCCTGCCGAGCTTTGCTGTATACTTCATGGGGAATGGGAATTCCCCATTCCCAACCATTTTTTACCCAACTATCAATGGTCTTTGCGTTAATTTCCGTATACTTCATGGCAGGTATGGTATAGGAAATTCTAATCAGTGAATAGAGGATAGATGTTATTGACCTAAAGCCCAAAACAAGCATATTCTTAATGATATGAACCTTATTCGTAAACCCTTTCGTTATCGTAATAGTAATCTGGTGCTTTATCTCATTGGCATCAATATCTTGGTTTTTATTCTTCAGCAAATAAGTCCTGCTATAAGCTATTACGCCGCGCTTAATCCGGTAGCGGTGATTCACGGGCAGGTGTGGCAGTTTGTGACCTATATGTTCGCGCACGGCAGTATAAATCACTTGCTTTTCAATATGCTTGGATTGTTTATCTTCGGCACTCAGGTTGAGCGATATATAGGCAGTTCAGAATTTCTCTTATATTATATGTTGGTTGGGGTTTTAGCTGGTTTTTTTTCTTTTTTTGTATATTTGTTTACCGGTAATAATTGGGTATTCCTGCTTGGCGCTTCAGGAGCGCTTTTTGCAGTGCAATTAGCGTATGCCACGTTCTTTCCTGATTCGATAATTTATATTTTTGGTATTCTGCCCCTTAGAGCGCCGTTCATGGTTTTAGGATTTACGCTGATTACCGTTGTTTCTTTGGTTATCGGAATAAATAATGGGGTCGCCCATTTAACCCATCTTGCGGGATTCGGATTCGGCTGGCTCTATTTTCTTATCCGCTTTGGCAAAAATCCCTGGCGTTCTCTGATTGGTTAATAGTATGTTCCAGTATCGTCCAGTATTTTGTACCTTTTTTCCGGTTCTGCTCTGTATGGTCTTTTTCAGACTGGCTGCCCAAGAAGTGCTGCGCGGCGAAGTACAGATAGATATCGAAGCCGTCCATGGCGGCTATGTTGATACGATCTATCCTTTGGATACTGAATCCGTGTACCGCCGAGCCTTGGAAGAGTCAGCTCTGTTCTACGCCGCTATGATTTACGGGTGGTCCTTTGAATATGACGTAGGCGAAAAGTCCCGAGGTATTTCAGAAGTCTTTGATCTGACCCCTTTGGGGGAAATTCCGTTTGGAGACCCAGGACTTTTTGCTACTGATACGGAAGTTGAAAATATGCGTTTCCACTTGTGGACTGATTATCGCCTCACCACAGAACAGCAGCGGCGGATGAGTCTTTGGAAAACAGGTACAGTACGGACGGCTCAAGCGGTCGGTCATGGTCCTTTAGGAGATCCGATAGAAGAAACAGATTGGATAACCATTAAAAAGGCGGCATTAGAGGACGCTGCGCGGTTGGCGGTCAGAACAATGCTTCGCGGAAGTGAACGGAACCGCCCCAAGGAAGTTCGAGGGTATATAAGCCTATCCAGTTTTCCAAACTATTGGATTGATTCAGGTCAATGGGCGGCGTCAGCCCGGTTCAGGATAGAAATTACGGAAATTATTCCGTTTGCAGCGTATTAATTGTATTTAGGAGGTATATGTAATGGAAACGAACATTACAGGAAGCGGTTTCTGCCCCAAACGGCTGGGCTATGTAGACGAGTACTTACAGCGGATTGTAGATACAGGACAAGTCGCCGGCGTGGGAGGGCTTATTATCCGCCGAGGTGTCCAGGTCTACCGGAAAAGTTTCGGGATTCAGGACATTGAAAACAAGATTCCTATGCGGAATGATTCAATCTATCGTATTTATTCGATGAGTAAGACTTTTACCATAGTTGCCGCTATGACCCTTTATGAGCGGGGTCTTTTTAAACTTCACGATCCTATTAAGGAATTTCTGCCGTCTTTTGCGGAAATGCAGGTAGCCCGGCACGATCCAAGAGGAATTGTAGAACTTGTGCCGGCAAAGGGTCCTATCACGTTTCATCATCTTTTCACGATGACTTCAGGGCTTCCCTATCCGGGAGGAGACAGCTATTCGTCCCGGCTTTTTGGAGACGCTGGAACAGCAAGCGCCGCAGACGCCGCACAAGGAAAGCCTTGGACCACCGCCCGCATAGTAGATGCCGCAGCCCGTATTCCCTTGTGTTTTCACCCCGGTGAGTATTGGATGTATGGTTTCTCTCACGATGTACTCGGACGACTTATTGAAGCGGTTTCGTCAAAATCTTTAGGGAAATATATGGAAGAAACTATTTTCGCCCCCTTGGGACTAAGGGATACCCAGTTCTATGTTCCCGCTGAAAAACGTTCCCGCCTGACCAAGGCCTATAGTCCGACTAAAACGGGTTTTCAGGAAGTTACCGGGCTTAATTCCGATCCGGGTTCAGTGAGCGATCCTCCGGCGTTTGAAAGCGGCGGCGGCGGTTTAGCGTCAACGCTGGACGATGTGGGACGTTTTGCACAGATGTTGTTGAACTTCGGCAAACTTGAGGACATACGGATTCTTTCTCGGAAAACTATAGATCTTATCCGTCAAAATCATGTACTCCCTGCACACATACAAAATTTCGGCTTTTCCTCTATGGCGGGCTATGGCTACGGACTTGGGGTACGCACCATGCGGGACACTGATGCGGCGGGACTCAACGGCTCTGTAGGAGAATGGGCATGGGACGGTATGTTAGGAACATGGTATTGTGTCGATCCGACAGAAAATTTAGTAGCCGTATTCCTGATCCAGCGCTCTCCCGGAGGCAACGACGATTTACCTAAACGCTTTGCCCAGACTGTATATGCCGCACTAGACGATTAAAAATCAGGCTGTACCCAGTAAAGGGATGGTATACTCCATCCTTAAAGGCGCCGAACAGAATCGAACTGTTGCATAACGGTTTTGCAGACCGCTCCCTTACCGCTTGGGTACGGCGCCATGATATTAAATATAGTAAATTACTTAGACTTTGACAAGTAAAAGAGGTATGTATTTTAAAAAATCAACTCAAATTATATTGACTTTGGTATTTCCTTGAATTTTAGCACTATTATAACATTTAGAAAACCCTTAAATCTACCGATATTTTATATAAGTTGAATAAGTTTGAATAAAATATTAATAATGAACCTAGATGTGTAAGGCGTGTAATTTCGGTGAGTAATCCCCCGGTACTAAATTGTATCAATCAAGCTCTCTATCAGCGTTTTAAGGAATTCATTGCGCCTGAGACAGATCGGTATCTTATGCTTAAATCCCTGTTAGATGAGTTATATTTAAGTCCTCAGGTAATTACCATATCCGGGAATCGGCATCTTTTTTTATCCGCTCAGGGGGCAATCTCAAACCGCTTAAAAGAACGCTCTGTCGGAGGGCAACATTCAATCATATTAGTGGCCCACTATGACCGAGTGCCGAACAGTCCCGGGGCAAACGATAATGCGGCGGCAGTGTTTGAGCTTATTGAAGCGGCTATAAAGATGCGTAAAGAGAAAGTTCACCGATGGCTTATTATTTTTACAGATAAGGAAGAGATCTCCCCTGGAGAGGGCATCCGGGATCAAGGGGCTTATACGTTAGCCAAAGGTTTGCAGGACGCCGGGCTGGGAAACAGCCGATTCTATATTTTTGACGCTTGCGGCGTTGGAGACACCCTCATCATCTCGACTATGACGGATCATTTGATGAAACACGAAGCAGGACCGGGGATTACCCGGACGAGACTGCAAGTCCGGCAGCTTAGAGCCAGAGCCTTGGAAACCACTCGGCACATTCATTTAGATCGAGTACGTCTCATTCCTACGCCTTTTTCTGACGATGTTGGTTTTTTACGGGCTGGGATTCCGGCTCAAACCATCACCATGCTGCCTTCAAAAGAAGCCGCGGCTTTTGGAACCCTCTTACGAAACAAGCCGAATTTTGCGGATGCCCTGGTCAACCGAGAAGTTCAAGACAAGTACGACCGGCAGCTTATTCCTGAAACGTGGCGGCGCCTTAACGGTCCAGAAGATAATGATCTTCGGCTTACGCCTCAGCATTTTTCGCTGGTAGTACGTTTCATCTACGCGCTTTGTAAAAGCAATTACTAGATACGGTACAAAAGTCTTAAAGGTACTGACGAAAAAGCAATCCCCAGGGATTATCGTTATCCGTGGTTGCTTCTTTTAGTGCAGAATGGGCTTTTACTTTTTTCTGTTTTGCTATAGGATAAAAGTATGGAATCCGACATAAAACAAGCTATAGCGCTGTTGATACAAAATATCAAACGGCTCATTTCTGTGGATACTAAGAAACTGGAGTATATTATTGCCGCTCAGATTGCCGGAGGGCATGTTATTTTGGCGGATTCTCACGGCGTGGGAAAAACGTCCCTTGCCCGGGCATTGGCTCAGTCTATCCACTGGCATCCTGAGGATATGGTTTCAGGAGACGTTAAAATGGAGGGATTTAATCGTATCCAGTGTACGGTTGACCTTTTACCCCAAGATATTCTAGGATATAACCGTTTTATCGGACATTCCGGGGAAATGCTCTTTAACAAGGGTCCAGTATTTGCACATTTTGTACTCTGTGATGAGATCAATCTGCTTACCCCCAAGACTCAGGGGAGTTTTCTTCAGGTAATGGAGGAACAAAGCGTTACGATAGAGGGCAAACTGTATCGGTTAAGCGATCCTTTTTTTATTATTGCTACTATGAATTTGCGGGGGGTTCACTTGTTCCCCCTTCCAGCGCCGCAGCTTGATCGTTTTATGATACGCCTTTCTTTGGGCTACCCCTCGGCGGAAGATGAGCTTGAAATTATTGGACGCCATGGCAGAACAGACGCTTGGGACAGCTTTGAAAGCGTAATCAGCAGCGCTGATCTGATTCGCTGGAAAAAAATGGTAGACCATGTACAGATGGATCCTGATATCGCCGCATATATTGTGGACTGTATAAGACAAACCAGAGCCCATCCTGACATAGAAACCGGCGCAAGCCCTCGTGCGGGGGTGCGGATTTCCCGATTAGTTCGGTCCCTTGCTTTGTGCAGAGGATTGGACTATGTACCCCTTGATTTTGTCAAAGAAACCTTTATCCCTGCAATGGCTCATCGTATCATTACCAGAGACCCGTCAATCCCGCCGGAAACGCCTCTGGAAGCCATTCTTAATACAACCCCGGTAGAACCAAAACGGCGGGAGTCTTCCTAATGGCATTGATTCGATTTCGCCTGGTTCTTACGCCCGGAGGCTTTGGGGTCTTTGGGATTGCCTTGGCGGTGCTTGTCCGCTCTCTTTCGGCGCGTAACGTCTATGAAATCGTACTGGCTGTTGCGGTCCTGGGACTGGGCTTGATCCTCTCAATTATCGGCGCCTGGGGATCCCGGAAACTCTCGTCTTTGGAACCGGGCTGGAAACCGCCGGTTCCCTTCGGGGCAAATGCTGTTGAAGGGATTCAGGTTACCGGCTTTAATCTGGGGGTTCCGTATTTTTTCAGGCTTCACTTTATGGTAAAGGGACGCTTTTTCCCGGTAGGCGGACCTCGGTGCTGCAGGGTGTACGCGGAAACCACAGTTCCCCGAGGAGCCGGGGAGACTCAACTCAATCTCAGCTTTCCCATATCCGGTGTTTTTCATGGAGAAGGATTTTGCCGTCTTAGGGATATTTTCGGCTTTTTTTCATTTCCCTGCGGAGTCTCTCATGTCCGAAGCCTCACGGTTAGGAGCGCTCCAGGCATGAAAAAACCGTTCCGCATAGACCCTCATACCGGCGCGGAAGACCAGCGCAACAAAAATACCAGTAATGAAGAACGGTACTATATGCGGGAATACGCTCCGGGAGACCGTTTTCGGGACATTAACTGGAAAAGCTCTGACCGAATTGATACGCTCATTACCCGGATATCTCCAGATAATCAGGAAAAGGTCAGCCGTATTGAGGTGTATTTCCGTAATTTCGGACCTTCTGGGGGAGGAGCAAAAAACCAAGCCTCCTTGAAAGACCTCTGGCTTTTTGACCGCGCCAAGGCGCGGCTTACCCAATTCCTGCGGGCTGTCAATGATGAACAGAACCGGTATATATTCTGTATCCATACCGCGCAGAAAAACTGGGAAATAACAGATCAAGATGAGCTTGAGCTGTTCTTAGAAGAACTTGGGAGTCTCTCTTTTGCTCCCCCTAGAAATGAACCGCCCTTTTCTCTAGGATCGGAAAAAAACGCCGCCCCAGGAGGAGTGTATGTCTTTTCCACATCCTGCGACCCAGGGCTGCCGGGGTTTCTCCTTTCATGCCAGCCCAGACCGGTTTTTCTTTTTTTTGTCCGATCTGGAGCGCCTAAAATTAAGGCGGATACCGTTGAACGCCTGTATGTACGGGATTTTCTGACTCAAGGGTTTATACTTGCCCCAGGACTGCTTGTTTCCGGGTCCGCCCAAGAGGTAAATCCTCCTGGGCTTGCAGGGGGTACAATAGAGATTGATTATGCAGAGGTGCGATTATGATAAAACAACCATTAACTATGCCGGCTTCGAGCGGCGAAAAATCAGTGAGGACCTTAGTTCTTTTTATCCTGCGGCTTTTTCTCTATTTAAGCGCCCCGAGTTTGGTATTTTTTCATCCAGGAATTGTTGTTTCTTATGCTCAGACTGGATTAATTCTGTGGTTTGTTATCATTCCTTTTGAAGGGATCGTCGCGTTTCTGCCTCCTTCCAGAGTAACGTTTCTTTCTAAACTTGCCTTTGGGCTTCTGCCGCTGAGTCTGTTTTCAGTGTACGCCGGCGGCTTTGGGGGGCTGCTGATTTTCGGCGCGGGATTGGTAAGTTTTGTCCTTACCCTGTTGCTGTTCTGGTATCCCCGGTGGGGGAAACTTTCAGTATTAGAACCTTTTTTTCTTGCCTGGGTGTGTTTTCAACTCCTCGCCTTTTCCCGTTCCGGCGAAGAAGCCTCTGGTCAAAGTATGGGGGTTACCCAAATCATCTTGCTGTGGACTATCTTGGTTTTTCTGTTTCATAGCGTGGTGATCTATTTCTGCCTGTATCCCCAGGGAATTTTCGGCGCTAAAAACGAGGCGGGAATCTTTGGACTTGTATCCGCGGCCGCTTTGGTGCTGGTTATTTTTTTGCCTCCTGATTTTATCCGCAATGAGATAGTGATAAACGTGCTTCCTGAGCGGATAGAGGAAAAAACCAAGCCTGACGACAATGAGTGGGGGATCCCCAAAGACGGAGGAGGAAGAACCAATGGACGAAGAACCGTTCCGGGGGGCCAGGATCGAGACGGACGGCAGCCGGGATTGCGGGGACTTTCAGAATACGACTGGCCCAGCGAAGAGGGAAACGGCAAGCAAAAAAGAAGAGGCTCAAGAGGCGGAAACAGCGGTGAAAACAGCGAACCGGATCAGCAGTATACCGTGATGGTGGCGGCGTCAAAACAGTACCCCCTGTATATGGGCGATTCCTTTCGAGGGCTTTTAGACCCAATAGAGGGATTCCAGCCCACGCCGGAAGAGCCGCTTAATCAGGTGCCGTCTATGCGGTTCTTCACGACATGGTTCAACAATGAATTTGTTTTTGATCGGGACCGAGAACGGCAGGAAGTGTATTCCCTCTCGACGTTATCGAAAAATTTTCTGCCCTACCTCCCTATCGCGGTGGAGCCTACAATTTTGAGTGAAGGTTCAGGACCCCTTAGATATATCCACCGGGTTCGTTCAGATATGTATGGTGAAGACCCGCTTGAATTGCTGTTTTCCCGTATTCGAGATTTGACTGAACAAGAGAAAAACGACCTCGCCCTGTATCTCGAGGCTCCGCTGGAAGAAGCGGATAGTTCGATATTCGTTGATTATTTAAATCACGCGCTGGAGTTGTGGAGGGAACAGGGGAATGAAAATAACAATAGATATATGGAAAAGATTTTGGCTATTCTGACGAGTTTTAGGGATTACCAATACCATATCTATTATAATGAGGAGGATACCAGTATTGCCGCAATAAAAGAATTTCTCCTTACGATTAAAACCGGAGACTGTACTGAATTTTCAAACGCCGCCGCCATACTTGGCAGGCTGGCAGGGATTCCGTCCCGGATAGTAACCGGCTATCTTGCGTCAAATAGGGATCATACCGTAGCGCATTGGCGAGGACTTGTAGCGCTGCGGAGTAAAATTAAGGCTTTGCAGAACTTCCCTCTTGAAGAATTATGCCTCGTAACCAATACAGCCGCTCATTCCTGGGTACAGTTCTATGTTCCCGATTACGGGTGGCTTGATTTTGAGGCTACGAGGTTTGCGATTCCTCCGGTGGGCTTGGGGGACGGCAATTTATTGGATGTGGTGATTCCCCTTATCGACGAAAACCGAACCCTTGCGCCGGTACGCTCCTTTCCTTGGAGAGCGGTATTACAGGTTATGGCAATCCTTGGGGCTGGGGCGCTGGCCGGCGCGTATGGGCTTCGGTACGTCCGGGAATTACTGCTCAATCTTGGAATACGCCGAGGCGGGCGGGCGGGAGCGCGTTCCCTGTATCTCTTGCTTTTGGCCCGGCTTGCCGCAGAGGGGAATCCAATAAAACCAGCCTCAAAAACCGCTTCCGAGTACGCCCAGCTATTTCCGCATAATGAAAACTATAGGGCTTTTGCCGCGTTGTACACTGAACTGCGGTGGCGGGAATTCAAAACCGATGCTGAAAGAGATGAACGGTTCCAGCGCCTCCAACAGGAATATCAGAATGTCGTCAACGCCGCCAGACGTCCGGGAATCCAAGGGTTTTTTATACGCATATTCAGTTTACGAGGGCTTGCGTACCTATGATCTGTTATAAAAAAGAAAAGAGAGAAAAAATGAAAAAAAATATCCCCTTTAAGCGAGGCTTTTGGTTTTCTTGGAACAGAATTCCGGTTCTTTCAGAACAGGGTTCTGATTTTCTCGGAATGAGTCTCCGGACTTCCCGGACAGGTTCCCGGCTTATGCGGAAGAGGTTTTCCTTTTTACCCCATTATGTTCGGCTTGCGTGTCTGGCAGGGCTTTTCATGCTTGGGGCTTGTTCCCAAGGAACCGACTGGGTCCAGTTCCGAGGCGAAGGGGGGCGCGGGGTAAGCGCCGCCCGCATATCGCCGCCCTTGGGAATACGCTGGAAGATAAAACTGCAATTAGACGATAAACCTATCTGGTCGTTTAATCCGCCGGTGGTTGTAGGGGATACGATTTATTTTGGTTCTGAAGACGGCAATTTTTACGCCCTTGATGTGGAAAGCGGCTATATGCGCTGGGTTTTCAAGAGCGGCGCCGAGATCAACTCGATTCCATACGCTGATAGTAAGCAGGTGTATTTCGGCAGTAAAGACGGCAAAGTGTATGGGCTGCAACGAAAAGACGGTACTGAACTATGGAATTTTCTCACGAACAGCCAGGTTAATTCTCAAGTAGAACGGTACGGAGATTACGTCATTTTTGTCAGCGACTCAGATGCTATCTATTTTCTTTCCCCTGACGGAGAAGAGCGGTTCAGCATCGACAATCCGGGATGGTATAATTTTACCTTTCTTATGGCTGATGATATAATGTATTTCGCTACTGGACCCCGGGTTGATAGGCTCGGTCCCTATGACATCAATAAACGGGAATTTCTGTGGTTTCTGCCGTATCGTGAAATTGCCGCCCAATGGTATTCTTTCCCTGCGGTTAAGGGGGATTTATTGTACTTCGCCGCCGCAAACGGCGGAGCCGGGATGGAACTAGCCTTCTACGCCTTTAACCGCCATACCGGAGATGTGGTCTGGGAACAGCGGCTGGAAGGATTCTGGAACGGTTTAGCCTTAGACAATAATGAGATATACGAAATCTTTTTTCGAGACGTAGAACTCCTTGATTTTCTCGCCCCTACAATCTGGAAGCATCTGGTAATCTACACCGGCGGGGACACGCAAGCCCGGGCGTTTGACGCTAAAACCGGAGAACTTCGCTGGACTCAATCCTTTGACATGCCGATAAGCTCGGCTCCTACCATTGCCGGGGACCAGGTGTATTTCGGGCTTATGGGGGATGATTTTACGCCCCCCCGACTGGTCTGTGTTTCCGCTCGCGACGGTAAACTTCTCTGGCAGATGGAAACCGAAGGTTCGATCCTGTCCGCTCCGGTGATAGCGGGCAAAAGGATCATTTTCGGCACTGATAAAAGCGTGTTTTATGTGCTGGAAGAAGTTTTTTGAAAAAGAAAAGAGGAGTAAGAACATTCTCGCTCCGCTTTTCTTATTTTAAGAAGAAGCCGCTTATAATAGATATGGCGCTGGCATTGGATATGTCCGCTAAAAAAGCTCCCACAATAGGCACCACAAAAAAGGCTTTTTCAGAATAACCGTATTTGTCGGTAATAGCTTGCATACAGACCAGCGCGTTAGGGGTTGCGCCGAGACCAAAACCGCAGAGTCCGCTTGCCATGACCACCGAGTCATAGTTACTGCCGAAAAGACGAAATACCACAAAGTAAGCGATAAACATGATTAATAGAGCCTGTACCGCCATCATTATCATCAGCGGCACCGCAAGATTTATCAACTGCCATAGTTGGAGCGAATTAATCGCCATGGTGATAAAGAGCGCAAGGGTTATATCCCCTATCATACCGATTGATTTTGAATCAATCACATACCAACCGGTTTTGTCCCCGACATTGCGGAAGATAATCGCCACAATCATTGCACCCAAGTATGGAGGCAGGGTAACGCCGGCTTTTTTCAGATAAAAACTCACTGCCGAACCAAAACCAGTAGCCACAAGCACCCATGCAAGGTTTTTCATCAGATGAGGTCCCGAAACTTTATCTTCTTCATCAGTATTCGCCTGTACAGGATTTATGTTCTTCGCTATTTCTCCGATTTCTTCAAGTATCGCTTCCTGTTCCGTTTCAGTGTCAATAGCGGATATTTTTTTCATTGAATTCGGGGTTTTAATCTTGTGGGACTTGATGATCCACTCTCCCAAAGGTCCCCCTATCAAAGAACCCGCAACCATGCCGAAGGTAGCGCAGGCGATGGCCGCGCTCAAAGCCCCTTGTATGCCGTATTCGTCCTGAAACATAGCGCCGAAAGCTCCAGCCGTACCAAGACCGCCGATCATGGGAATTGAACCGCCGATCATGCCCATAAGGGGGTTTAAACCAAAACCTGTAGCTATTGGGATACCCACCGCGTTTTGCAGAACCGAAACAAGAGCGGCAACACCCCAGAAGGCAAGCACCATGAGACCTCCCCGCAGGACAAGTTTATAGCTTGCGTTCATACCGACAGTACAGAAAAAACAAATCATAAAGACTTGCTGTAAGGTATTGTCAAAAACGAGTTGGACTACACCGCAGGCTTGCAGTATTGCCGCTATAAAAGCAACCGGCAAGCCCCCGATTGCAGGCGCTGGAATAGACAAGCGTAATAATATCGGCGCTCTTGATCGTATCCACGCCCCCACATAGTACATGATGGCTCCCAGCGCCGCTGCTTGAAAAATGTCAAACTTGATTTGCAAGATTCCATTTACAAAAATAGTTTCCATAAAGCCGCCCCTTTAGTTGTCAGCTACCCCATGCCTAA
The DNA here is from genome assembly GCA_031280155.1 of Treponema sp. Taxonomy (GTDB): domain Bacteria; phylum Spirochaetota; class Spirochaetia; order Treponematales; family Breznakiellaceae; genus JAITHW01. Next base: position 12,006 of record JAITHD010000047.1, read on the forward strand.
AGGCAGGGGCTTGGGGCTTGTTCCGGTTGCCCGGCTTGCTCCCCAAGGATTTCTGCTTTTTCCCATTGCTGGGGTTTCCACAGCGGTTTCACCCTTGCTGCCAAGAGCCAGAGCCGCCATGTCCACAGACGTTACTTCCCCACGCCGCGTGGGTAGATTGTTCCCTAATTTCGCAAGATTTATTGCCCCGTTCTTATCGCGGTTATGCCTTGCCCCGCACTCAAGGCACCCCATTCCCGCTCCCGCGGCAACAAATCCTTTTTTTTCTTGACGGACTTGATGTCTTGTTCTCCTTCAAACAAACAGGAAGCGTAATACGTTCCTGTAGGACTTATACTTATAGTTATGTTTTTTAACTCCGCCGTCGGATACCAACTTTTGACATTCACGCTGTGCTTAAACCGCACCGGCTCTTTTATTTTGGGTAATGTAACGGTTTGTCCCTCAAAATGAACGGTTATCGACATTCCTTGAAAGCCTTCTGTATCTTCACGATTTTATTCTCACCTCTTTTGCCGCTGTGCCGCCTTATATCCCCAGCCCTAAAGGGGTTTTTCTATAAGGTTTTACGGCGGTTTTGATAAAACAATTATAAAATGTTCTATACCAATCAGAACTTGTTAATATATCTAAAACTTGTTCTATATTTTACTATACACTACCCTTAAAATCCTGTAAAGTATATAATAAAAATAATTAGGAGCATATTATATGAGAAAGCAATCTCGTTTTGTCAGTATCGCCATAGCTCTGGCGGTAAGTTTCGGCTTATTCACAGGGTGTGAAAAAAAAGCCCTCCCTCTTGCCTCCCTGAGACTGGCAACCGGCGGCAATACAGGAACTTATTATGCTTATGGGTCTGCGCTGGAACAGATATTCCAAAAACGTTTAAACCTGCGCGTTTCGGTGCAAACTACCGCCGCGTCAGTCGCTAATATTGCCCTGGTTCAAGCTGGAACCGCGGATTTTGGGTTTGTTCAAAATGATGTAATGACCTATGCGTATAATGGAACAAACTTATTTTCCGCCGAAGGACCTCAAAAGGACTTTTCCGCTGTGGCCGGTCTGTATCCTGAAGTCTGCCATATCGTCGCGGCCGCGGCTATTACCGACATTGCAGACTTAAAAGGCAAACGAGTATCTGTCGGTGAAAGCGGAAGCGGCACCTCCCTCAACGCCGCTCAAATCCTTGAAATCTACAGTATGACCTTTGCGGATATCAAACAAGTGAATCTTGGGTTTGGCGATTCAGCTCAAGCTCTGGGAGCCGGCGAGATCGACGCTTTTTTCTGTACCGCAGGTACGCCGACTCCAGCTGTCACCGAGCTTGCGAGAACCGCCAACATCCGACTCCTCCCCATAGGAGACGCTCGGAAAACCCTCTTAATCGCTCAATACCCATATTACACTGCCCATACTGTGCCGACAGGAACCTATGCCGGCGTTAACGAGGAGGTAAACGCCGTCGCGGTACAGGCGACTTTGGTGGTACACAACAAAATCCAAACCGAAGACGTTTACAAAATAACCAAAGCGTTATTTGAAAACAAAGCTGATATTACCGCTGCCCATCCCAAGGGCGCGGAACTCAGTCTTGAAGCCGCAGTCTCAGGGATCCCGATTCCTTTTCATGCCGGAGCGTTGAAGTATTACCGCGAACAGGGGGTGATGAAATAAGCAGGAACCAACTGAGGACAGGGTACAATCTTTCCCCCTGTCCCCAACCTTGTGTCTAACTTCCTTGACGGATAAATGCGTCTTTATAGCCTATTCCCTTGAAACGTTGCAGCAAAGCGCCGCTTTCTCCCGGATTTATGGGACCCAACAGAATACGGTACATAGGTCTATCTTGGTTTCCTATTGTTTGTACTGTTAAGGGATAAGATTTTCCTATCTTTGATAACTCGGATTCCACCAGTTCAGATTTTGAAAGAGCCGCTAACTGAAGATAATATTTCCCTTTTTCTAAATTGCTGATCAGAGGAACCGAAAACTGAGGACCCGGCATAAAAACAGGGGGATTAGCGTTAGAAACGGTCCCGCTTTCCGCAGGAGTTCCGGTCATTATCGAGAATGGATCCGGTTCTCGCTGAACCCGCTGGGCTGGAGCCGATACCGGGGTATTTCTGGTAATAGGAGCTACCTCCGCTTCCGGCGGAAGCCCTGCTATAGAGGGAGAAACCCCCGTATTTCTGGTAATAGGAGGTATCTCAGCCTCCGGCGGAAGCCCTGCCCTTGAAGAAGACGGTCCGGGATTCCGTGATATAGGAGGTATCTCCGCTTCCGACGGGAGTCGAGCCGGAGCCGCGGGCTGCGCGGCGGGAGGAGTTCTTCTAATAGGCGCTATTTCCGCCTCTGAAGGAAGCTGGGCTATTGTGGGGGACAGGGAAGTATTTCTTGTAATAGGCGGAACTTCCGCATCTAAAGGAAGTCCCGGGGTTGACCTTTCCGCGGGAGGGCGTTTTTCTGCGGGAACCAGGGACAATGTATAATCATCCCAATTTTGAGGTCTTTCCGGTGGAAGGGACCTATCAGTTACCGCAGGTATATCATTACGAGCTATTGACGGACTTTTTGCAGTCGTCGGAATTTCTGGGGGCAGATTAATTTCAGGACCTGCGGATTCTTCCTGAGCGACAGGCTTGTCGTTGGCTATTACAGCAGTATCAATACGGGAAGATTCAGGGGTTTTCGCAATTGTCGGGATTTCCGCAGGCAAACTGATTTCAGGCGGACCAGATTCTTCCTGGGCGACAGGTTTGTCATTTACTACAAGGGATTCATCAGTTTGAGAACCTCTATCAGCGTTTTTCCCAGCCCTTGAAGTCCCGGCAGGCAAATTAATCTCAGGCTGATTTACCGTCTCTATATAAGCGACAGGTTTGTCGTTTATCTCTGGCGCGGCGTCTGAACGCCTGGGGTCATGACCTTTCGCGAGCATCGAGGTTCCAGGGGGCAGATTAATCTCTGGAGTTATAACTTTTTCTATACTGGGTTCTTCCCGGATATCAGGCGTATCCTTGCCTTTCAAGGATGCCGCCGGAGTTGCTCCGGGAAGATGTGTTTCCGGGGCGGCGCTTGCAGTCGGAAGAAGGGGTTCTTCCTTAATAGTAACCGGTCTGGTATTCTGAGCAATCCGAGAAGCTCTTTCTTCCGGCATACGGGCTTCTGGTTTATCGGTTTCTCCAGAAGCTGCCGGTTGAGGCGGGGGTTGTCCGGCGTTTTCAGTAACCTCCGCGGTTTTTACCGGCTCTTGAACCGGCTCTGCCGGCGGCGCAGTCTGAGACGCCTTTGGTACTGGCTGAGTATTGGTTTGCGCCGGCGTCGGATCAGAGGTTTGACTTGTTCCTGTCTGAGGCTGAACCGGAAGGGCTTTGCCGGTTGAACTTGCGGACGAATCTGAAGAACCAGAGGGTTTTTCAGGAAGCGTATCAGGTTCTTGATTCGCCAGTTTCTGAGAGGCGCTTGAGTTAATAGCGGTGCTAAAAGCCTCTGCTTCCGGCAGGGTGAGCAGCATGATTCTGCCGCCTATGTCTTGGATGCCTATTACATTCGCTAAATCCTTTGAAATATACGCTAATACATTAGTATTAGAAATACTTTTAACTACAGTAACTTCTGTATCGACTCCGGTGGCGACATTTCTAATCACTAATTTTGAGTTTAACGGATAACTGCTGGCAACGATCTTTTCATCAAGCGCAACCATCGCAGGACCTAATCCCTGATCAGCGGAAACCATTGCATATCCTTCATCTGAGGCATACAAACAAACCGCGCTCCACATAAAAGCAAGGGCTATGCCGATCATTCTATAATTATTTTTCATATACTACCTCTAAAATCCTAAGTTCTAAAAGGCTTTTCTACGATAATTAAAACAAGCCTCTATATGCCTTATTCCACAGACAAGGGAAGGATCCTTTTTCACTTGAAAAGCCCTTTGTGTAGACTTACTTAATAATTATCGGCAAAATAATAGGATTCTGTAGTGAAAAGATGATGATTATTTGTTTTTTCTTTATATAGTTGTTTCCTTTAAGAATAACTATATGGGGTCCAGGGATTACACGGATTTCAGTTCCCCAGAACCGGTACAATCCGTGGATTTTTTCGAGTATTCGCCTATTCCATGGCAGGAAGCCGCCATTGAGCTTCGACCTTCTTTAGTGGATTGACTATAATTGTAAGATATATCAGGGAGGGGTAGATTTTTTTCTTAAATATAGATAAAATAATGTCGATGTTTAAGAGAGTACGTATGTATTTGTTGAAAACGGTAACAGATTATTTTGTTATATGTTATGGAGGGGACAATTTTGGCTTACGCAAATGCATTATCCGCATATAAAGAGACTCGTGTTAAGACCGCAGGTCAAGGACAGCTTATTATCATGCTTTATGACGAAGCGGTGAAGCAGTTGGATCAGGGTTTGGAACTGATGAAACAGTATTCTAAAGGCAAGAAAGATCCGGGGAAAATCGAAAATATTGCTAAAGCTCTATTAAAAACCCAAGAGATCATTACTGAATTGATGGTTTCTCTGGATTTTGAGCAAGGCAGGGACGTTGCAAAGAATCTTTTTTCCTTGTATACCTGGTTTAATCAAGAAATTGTAGAAGCAAATACCAATAAGGATATAAAGCGGGTCGCTGATGTTCGTAATATGCTCGTTGACCTGCGGACGGCTTGGGGCGAGGCTGTTCTCAAGTCTGGGAATTCAAGTGAAAACGCCGACAGAGCCATAAGCGGTATTAATATTGCTGGGTAAGGATCGCGTTATGACCGCTGAAACGCGCCAGGAAGCGGCTGTTATCAAACGTTTTCGGCAGCTCTTATGCCTTCAGCGGGACCAGTTTCAACGGTATCTTGAGGTTCTAAACAAGCAGCGTAACGGAATAGAACAGAACAAGATTGAAGCAACTGTTGCATATATTGAATATGAAGAACAAATCTTGGCCCTTATCTTTGCTAATCAAAGGGTTATTGAGTCTTTAGAGGTATTGTACCGGAAGATACCGGTTGAGGAATACCCGGAAACTCAGGATATTCAAGCCCTTAAGAGAGAACTGGAAGCCTTGCAAAAACAAGTAAAGCGCGGAATAGAAGAAAATAAAGAACTGCTTTTTCGTCAAATGACCGTAATCGCTTCTGAGATCCAAGCCCTCAAGGGAAGTGTCCTAAGGAAGCGGGTTTTAGGAGGTCTAACTACGGTAAGCCCCTCATGTATTGATATTGAATTGTGAGTTATAATGGAATTAAAAATCACTAAAAACCCAAAGCCTCCGCTCTATCTCATAGACGCTTATGGGCTTATTTATCGTTCTTATTACGCTTTTTTTTCTAAACCTTTACGCAATGATACGGGAAGAAATATTTCGGTTTTATTTGAATTTAGCCGTACTATGGTGAGCCTTTTGTATAAAGGCGCTCCGGCGGCTGACGCCCAGGGAAATCTTATGGATACGCTCCAGATACCGCTTCGTTTAGCGGCGGTATTTGATTCCCAGACTCCCACGTTTCGGCATAAACTCTACAGCGGCTACAAGGCTAAACGGCAGAAAACGCCGGAAGATCTCCATAGTCAGATTCCTCTGGTAGAAGAGTTCCTGGCGAGTTTCGGCGTTCCTTTTCTGCGATCCGACGGCTATGAAGCGGACGATATTATCGCTGCCCTGGTACGAAAATGCAAGGCTGAAGACAGACCGTGTTATATGTTTTCTTCAGATAAGGATTTGCTGCAATTAGTGGGAAATGGAACCTATGAGTTAGAACCGATAAAGCGCGGTTCCGGCGGAAAAGCATCATATAACTTGCTGGGACCTTCAGAGGTGAAAGCGAAATGGGGGGTGCCGCCGGATAAGATGTTAGACCTTTTATCTCTTACTGGAGATGATTCGGATAATATACCGGGCGTTAAAGGCATAGGAGATGTAATAGGGCTGAAACTCATAACTCGGTATGGTTCGTTAGACGAGATTTATAAAAATATTGCGGGCATTGAAGGCGCAATAGGTAAAAAACTGGGAGCTAATAAAGAACAAGCCTATTTCTCGAAAACCCTCATCACCCTTGATGATACGGTTCCGCTTTCTTTCAATGGTAAAACCGAATTTGAGATCGACGAGCTTTCAGTGGAAAATTTAAACCCTTCTGCCGGGGCTAAGATGCTGCGCCGCGAAGGGATTCGGCAGGTAGCTGAAATCTTAGAAAAAGCAAAAGAATGTACGATAGAGCATATAGAAAACTTTGAGGAACCGAGGATTGCTGTGGACCCGGCGCTCCTTGGAGAGGGAACTTATAAGACCCTTCTTGATTTGAATGACCTAGAAGATCTGCTGGCAGAAGCCCGCAGACAGGGATTCCTCGCGCTGGACTTTGAGACCGATTCTTTGGACCCTTGGCATACCAGACCAGTAGGACTTTCTTTTGCAATACAGCCTAAGCAGGGAGTCTATGCGCCGGTAGCAGCCCATGCGGGAACCGCGCCGTTCCTCGATCCGCTGCGTGTCCGGGCGTTGCTGGCTCCGGTGCTTGGGGATCCGAATATGACTATCATCGCTCATAACGCTAAATTCGATTATGAAGTTTCCCGAAACTGGGGCATCCCCCGTTGGGATTGTAAGATTTGGGATACTATGGTTGGAGCTTGGGTTTCAGACCCTGAACGGAACAGTTATACCCTTGATTCATTAGCTCGTTTTCATTTTGGATATACTCCGATAGGGTATAGCGATATCGTACCCAAGGACAGTACCTTTGAGTCAGTATCTTTAGAAACCGCTACCCGATATTCCGCGGAAGATGCTGACTTGTGTCTCAGAATGAAGTTATTTCTGGAGCCGAGGCTTGAAAAATCCGGTTCTCAAGGGCTTTTTTTGAATCTTGAAATGCCGCTGCTTCCTATTTTAGCTGAGATGGAGGGACTTGGGATACAGATTGAAAAAAAGGTGCTTCAACAGTATGGGCTTGAGCTTTCTAAAGAACTGGATCACATACAATTTCAAACGTATAAAGCGGTTGGACACGAGTTCAATCTAGCTTCGACCAAACAGCTTCAAGAGGTGCTTTTTACTGAACGGAAACTGAAGCCTACTAAGAAAACTAAGACCGGTTATTCCACGGATGTGACGGTATTGGAAGAATTAGCTCGGTCCGATATAGTACCGGCGCTGATCCTTCGGCATCGTACGTTGTCGAAACTTAAATCCACATATATAGACGGCTTGGCGGACTTAGCGGATTCAGCGGATCGGCTTCACACAAGCTTGATCCAAACCGGCACTGCTACCGGACGGCTTTCCAGCCGGGAGCCGAATCTCCAAAATATTCCCATTCGGGATGAAGAGGGACGCCGGATTCGGGAAGCTTTCATTGCAAAACCGGAACATCTGCTTATATCCGCGGATTATAACCAGATTGAGCTGGCAGTGCTGGCGCATCTCTCGGAAGATGAAAACCTTATCGCTGCATTTAAAGAGGGAAAAGATATTCACGCCCGAACCGGGGCGCTCATTTTTGGTATTGACGAACAGGATGTCAAAGCCGATCAGCGGCGGATTGCCAAAATTATTAATTTCGGCGTTATGTACGGCATGAGCGCCTTTAGACTCGCCAATGAACTGGGCATAAGCCGTACTGACGCGGCTTCATTCATCGAAGCCTATTTTAAGACCTATTCAGGAGTCCGGGATTTCATTAAAGACCTTATCCAAAAAACCGAAAAACTTGGATATGTTTCCACGCTTTTGGGGCGCCGCCGATATATTCCAACTATCAATTCCCAGAACAAGACCGAGAAAGCCGCCGCCGAGCGGGTAGCCGTGAATACTCCTATTCAGGGTTCTGCTGCGGATATTGTGAAAACCGCTATGCTCCGTCTGGATAAGGCTCTCGCCGCGGACCAAAGTTCCGCGCGGCTTCTCTTGCAAGTCCATGACGAACTTATTCTGGAAGTCCCTGAACCGGAAGCGTCAGGAGCGGCCGCGTTAGTTCAGCGGGAAATGGAACAAGCGGTTTCTCTCAAGGTTCCTCTTAGGGTCAGTGTGGAAACCGGTAAACGATGGGGTGACTTTCATTGAAATCCGGCTGTGGATATATGGTCTTGTTAAGCCCCATGATGAAACGGTGGGATAATCCGGCGTTATTTCGGCTGGTAGCCCCTCTTTTGATGGAACAGATTCTGGGGGTTACTCTAGGACTAG
>JAITHD010000073.1 GCA_031280155.1 Treponema sp.
TTTAATTTTTTTATTAACAAGCGTTCACGCAACCGAGGGTATAGAAAACCCTGAGCGCCGGTTTCAGCCGACAATTAAAAATATATTCATTCCCCAAAAAATAGTCAATACCCCTTGCCCTTTTTCCTTAAAAAATTTTTAAAATTTTTCCTCATATTTTTCACCGTCCCTAACGGCGGACAAAACCCTATCTTCCGCAACCCTACACTTGAAAGCAATTCATAGTTACAATGAATTACACGCTTCGCCATGAGTTTTTTTGCCCGCGTATATTGCGCGGCTGTTAAACCGACCCTAGCCGTATCACGTTCCAGGACGCTGGCGGGAGCCGTATTTCCAGAACAGCGCCGTCGATTGTACCCTTATGGCGGACAACAGGGCGAACCGTTTCTTCTTTCGCGGAATTAACCGCTTGGAGATTTTCATGATTCAGCGTGATATGCTCGATAAACTGGTACTGTTCAAAGCCGTATACTCCGGCAGTAAGGTCAAGGGCTTCGGTAAGATTCCGGTTCACCGCAAAAACAGTGAGTTCCCGGCGCTCCATATTGTGAACCCCTACGGCTTCAAGGTACGGCACGTCCCAGTATTCCTTTGAATCGTACTTATCTGAACTTACTGGAACGCGAAGCACAGTTCCCCGCCCGTATTTAGAAGCGTGCATGAAGGGATAAAAGATCGTCTGCCGCCATGCCGGACCTCCTTTTTCGGTCATAATCGGGGCGATAACATTTACCAACTGGGCAAGACAGGCGATCTTTACTCGATCAGCGTTCTTGAGCAGCGTGATCAGCATACAGCCTGCTGCTAAAGCGTCTTCCATAGTGTAGATGTCTTCCAAGAGGGGAGGCGCTTCAGTCCATTTCTCGATCTTGGCATCCGCATCGTTACTGTGATACCAGACGTTCCATTCGTCAAACGACAGGTTTACAATCTTCCTGCTTTTCTTTTTTGCCTTGACCAGATCACATATTCCGGCTACGTTTTTTATGAAACGATCCATTTCTAGGCTTCGTCCCAAAAAATTGAGAGCGTCTCCTTCCTTGTTGGCAAAATAAATATGGAGAGACAGATAATCAGCGAAATCATACAAGTGATCCAGCGCGGTATATTCCCAATCCCCAAAGGTAGCCATTCTCGCACTGGAACTCCCGCAGGCGACCAATTCTATTGAAGGATCCGTCCACTTCATAACCTTAGCGGCTTCGGCGGCGGCTCTGCCGTACTCCTCCGCAGTACGGTGGCAAATCTGCCAGGGACCGTCCATCTCGTTTCCCAGACACCAGAGTTTAAATCCGTGGGGCTCCGGGACGCCGTGGCTTCGGCGCAGATCGCTCCAGAAACTGCCTCTTTTGAAGTTGCAGTATTCCACAAGATTTCTCGCGGCATCAGCTCCGCGAGTTCCGAGATTTACCGCCATCATCACCTCAGTAGAAACTTTTTTCGCCCATCGAGCAAATTCATTTGTGCCGATTTGATTGCTTTCCCGAGTTCCCCAGGCGAGGTCTAGGCGCATAGGACGGTTTGCCGCCGGACCTACTCCGTCTTCCCAATTATACCCGGAAACAAAGTTTCCCCCCGGATACCGGACAATGGGAATATCCAGCTCTTTTACCAAAGCTGCCACGTCGTCCCTGAAGCCCTCATGGTCCGACTGGGGATGCCCCGGCTCATAGATGCCGGAATAAACCGCCCGACCCAGATGCTCGATAAAGGAGCCGTAGATTCGCTTGTCTGTTTCTCCTATGGAGAATTCCTTATGCAGCGTTAGTTTTGCTTTCATACTCATTCCTTAAAAATTAGATATTTTTTATAAACAGCCCCGCAAGGGGTATTTTTAACCTTTCACCGCTCCCGCTGTCATACCGCCGATAAAGTAACGCTGGAAGAGCGTAAACAGAATAAATATCGGCAATATGGAAAATACCGAACCGGCGATCAAAAGATCGTAATCATTTCCATAGGGGGTCAGCAAGGTATTAAGCCCTATAGGAAGCGTAAATTTGTCAGCGTCCCGGAAGACTAAGAGGGGCCACAGCATACTGTTCCAGGATCCCATAGCGGAAAGAATACCCATAGCGGCAAAAGCCGGTTTTGTCAAGGGAAGCATGATAGTAAAACAGATACGGTATTCATGTGCGCCGTCGATACGCCCTGCGTCAAGCAGTTCTTTCGGAAGCCCCGTCATGTACTGACGAAAGAAAAAAATCGCGGCGGCTCCGCAAAGACCGGGAACGATAACTCCCGCCATTGTATTAACGAGTTTGAGGGCGATTATTTCGACATACAGAGGGAGCATTAATATTTCAAAAGGCACCATCATAGTTGCTATGACAAGAAAAAATAATAGAGTACGCAGTTTGAAATTATACATAGAAATTCCGTACGCCACGATATAACAAATAATGAGGGAAAGGACAACCTGAGCGACCGTTACAATAAGACTGTTCTTAAACCAAAGAAAATAACTGTGTTTCCCGAAAAATAAAAACACATAATTCTTCAGAGACATTCTATTCCAATCAAGCTCGATGGATAATCCGTTGCGGATAATATCCTGACCAGGGCGGAACGCCGCGAGAAACACGGTGACGAACGGCACTATCACCAGTACGCAGAGGGCTGCAAAAAATCCCATAGCAAAACAAGTTCCCACAATTCCTTGAGTTTTAATACTGCCGTATCGCGCCTTTGTTGTTTTGCCCATGAGTTACTCCTTTTTCTGTTTTAATGTTCCGGTCATTGCCAACTGTACTGTATTTACCGTTAGCGCCAGTACCAGTAATACTATCCCTACCGCGTTGCCGTATCCGAGCTGATTACGCTCAATGCCCCGGCGGTACAAATAACCTACAATCGTAAGGGCTATATTTCTCGGTCCGCCGTTGCCCATCAGCATATATACTTCCATAAACATCGCAAGCCCTGCGTAGATACTAATGGTCAGCACATAAATCATAGTCGGTTTGAGCATGGGAATAGTGATGAAAAACAGCTTCTGCGCTTTTGTAGCCCCGTCGATTTCCGCTGATTCATACAGCCCTGTATCGATGGCTTTCAGCCCGGAAAGAAAATAGAGCATATTGACTCCTGTCCAGCGCCAGCAGCATATTAAAATCAGGGCGAAAAACGCGGCGTTTTTTATACCCAGCCACCGTATCGGCGGACAGCCGAAAAGCGCGATTATCTTATTCATTGCCGAACCGGGCATTTCGGAAAACATGAGACGAAAAATAATGCCCGATACCACTACTGATGTAAGCGCCGGAAGATACAGCACAGCTTTAATAAAGCCCTTTGCTTTGACAAAATTACTGTCCAGAAGGACCGCATAGAAAAGCGGAAAAGGAATTAAAAAGACAATCGTTAATACTGTATACAAAAAACTATTGCCGACAGCAATAAAAAATGTTCTGTCTTTGAGTAATTTTGCGAAATTCTCAAACCCCACAAAGGTTGCTTCTCCGGGCAGAATATCCTGCAAGCTCATTTTAACGGCGCTGAACAGTGGATATACCCAAAATACCAAAAAAGACAGGATAAAAGGCATCACAAATACATACGGCGCAACCTTCCAGGAATATAAAATACCGGTCAGACTTCTTTTCACTCTAGCCCCTCCAGTTTATTTATTGTTCAAGGTCTATTTCCGCCTGAGCGTCGTCCAGGGCGGTCATAAGATCTTCTCCATCTTGAAGCACTCTTACCAGAATATTAGTATTAAACTGTTCACTAATAAAAGGATTAATAGTGCCTACCTTTATAATACCTATCTCGTTTTTAATGGCGTTCAAAGTGTCGAAAGGATTAGTTTTGAAATAGGCGATGTATTTATTGTTTGTATCTGCGGTAATCGTGGAATCAGACCAGATGCTGGTATTAACGGTATCAAAACCGAGGGTTTCCCAAATCCGCACATTGCCGTCGTAAGAGAGTTTTGCCCAGGCGATAAATTCAGCGGCAAGTTCAGGGGCTTTAGATTGCAGAGAAACTACGGTGCCGGTGCCGCCGATGCCTACCGATCTCGGCTGTCCCGGCTCAAATACCGGACACGGCGCGATTGCCCATTTCCCGGACATTTCGGGCATATAGTTCAAGAACCGGGACATAAACCACATCGCTTTAGGAAACGCCGCGACGCTGCCGGCGGCGAGGTTCTGATAGCCGGTTTCCATATCTATTTGACCTCCCGGAGAAAGCGCGGCGACTCCGTCTTTGAGCCACTGAGACTGCATAGCTATCATCTTAATAATAGAAGGTTGTTTAATAATTCCCTTTCCATTGGCGTCAGTGTAGTCTTCCCCATATTCAGCCATACCGACCCAAAGCCAGTCCGTGCCGCCGGTATCCACAGTAGTCATAGTCACTTTTCCTCCTGTAGCGTCCCTGAGTTTTATGCCCGCCGCGGCAAAGTCATTCCAGGTAGTAATAGCGGTGTAATCAATTCCTGCGTTTTCCAAAATTTCAGTGTTGTAGAACATGACCGTAGCTCCGACATGAGTCGGGATACCGTAATACGTGCCGTTTTTACCGTAAATTTCGAGCCGGGCTTTAACAACATCTTTGATATACGGTTCAACATACTTGTTCATTTCAACAAAGCCGATTTGACCTTTCATAAAGTTGGGATACTGTCCTATTTCTATATCGCAGAGATCCGGCGCTCCTTGACCGGTTTGAATCGCCATGACCATTTTGTTGTGCATATCCGTATAGGGATAGTTCGTAAAAGTGATTTGAATCTGCTTATCAGGATGTTCCCGGTTCCACTGTTCGAGCATTGCCGCATAGAACTGAGCGTGAAGATCCACAAAGGTCCACATGGTTAGTTTGGCGCCGTTTGCGGGTCCGACTGTGCTTATTGCGAGGGCGCTATCTGCCGCTGCCTCCGATTTCGGGCTTGATTCTGGTAAAGCCCCCCCCCCCCCCGTTTTTGAACAACTGCTTACGAGAAGGCTTAACGCAAAAAGGACCGTCACTACTTGATTCATATAGGTTCCTCCAAAAAAAATATGTATATCCTTTACACTTGGATATACGTCAGTATATTCCCCAGTTATTTTATTGTCAAGAAAAATAATATAAATCATAAATATTGATATATAAATAACCGGACCTCTTGCCGCATCTGGCGCCGCCCTGATAAATAGCCCTATACATGAAAGGTAAAAATCGTCATTATGATAAAATATGCAAAATGTATTGGTTATTGATTCGTATCGGGATACCAAACTGATACAGGCTTTTGCCTCAGAGGTACGAATACGGATAGTGGAATTGCTTCAGAATCAGGAACTCAATGTTACCGAAATCGCCCGGCGGCTTGAGATTCCGCAGTCTACCGCGGCTACCGCTATTCTTCTGCTGGAACAGGCGGGCTTAGTAGAGAGCCGGACCGCTAACGGCGTTAAGGGAGGTCAGAAAATATGCGCTTCCCGATATAAGCAGATTCTCATCACCTTTAACCCGCCTCCGGCGCAGATGGCTAATAACGCTATTGAAGTTGAAATGCCTGTCGGTCTTTTTACCTCCTACCATGTTTCAGCTCCCTGCGGGTTATGCAGCCGGGAAGGCATTATCGGCTATTTAGATGTTCCCGCCACGTTTTTTTCTCCGGATCGCATTAAGGCGGCTTTGGTATGGTTTGAAAAAGGCTATGTAGAATACAAATTTCCTAATAATACGCTGTATTTTAATACGAAAAAAACACTTCAGCGGATTGAACTTATTATGGAGATATCCTCAGAAGTCCCGGGAACTGACAAAAAATGGCTTTCCGATATTTCAGTATGGATTAACGAGGTCGAAATCGGCGTATGGACCTCCCCAGGAGATTTTGGGGATCAGAGAGGTAAATTTACCCCTCCGTTTTGGAAATTGGAAGGTTCTCAATACGGTTTATTAACGACCTGGACCGTAACTTCTCAGGGAACTTCGGTAGCGGATACACCGGTTTCCTCCGTCGCATTGCCGGACCTTCACCTCAAAGACCATCATTCCATCAAGGTTAGAATCGGGGTTAACGATTCCGCCAACCACATAGGAGGCATCAATATCTTCGGAAAAGGCTTCGGCAACTACGACCAAGATATTATACTCCGCTTGTTTTACAAAGAAGATATCTAACAATTCACACCCAAAAACACGTAGTACATATTCACACAGCCCGGGAGCAAAGCCCTACAACGATAAGAGACCAAGCCAAAGGCGGGTTGTCTTAGAAAAAAACTTTGAAACCTCCGCCGCAGGGGGCGTTCCAAATCTCTGTCAAATCCCTAGGGGTTTCATATTAGTTACAATACCGGCAGGCAAGGGAAAAGGACCAGACACAATCTTACCAATTTCTTGCCTGATGTTACCAAATATTTGCGAAACCATAAGGAGAAATCCCCCCTCTGCTTACAGCCTGCCTACAGCGGGTTTTTGGACTCCATTCCCTAGCCTGTTGCCAATAGCCGTAAGTCGGGTCGCTCTCCTGTTCCTCACCTGCTGAGAAAACGCACTAAGTCTGTAGGCCGACTGCGGTTTTCGTAGCCTGAGTCGCCTACTGGCGGCGAAGCATATACAGTCCTGTTATGTACCGTTTTTTAACCCCATTACTCAACCGTCTCTGCCAAGGAACGGCTATAGGGGATCATTTAAAAGCGGACTTGCACGGAAGCCGGAAAATCTGAATAAGTCTATATACCACAAAGAATTATCTTGAAAATATTCCGCTTTTAAATGTCACTGAAAATGCGGAAAAGAGCGAAAAATGCCTAAAAACCGCGAGAAAACCGCGAAAAACCAGCTTACCCTTTAAGACCGTTTAAATATTATATAGACTTATCTGAACTATCACTTGCAAAGTCATAAATTAAAAGCCGTAAAATAGCCTCGAAAGACGGAAATGAAAAATAATTTCTGAAAAAAGCCGGAACTTAAAGCCGGAAGTATTATTTATCGGAAAGCCGGAACTAGCAGGGATAATCGAATTAGCTTACTTCTTTGAATACGGCGCGAACCCGTCCAATAATACTAAAAGATACCTCATCATAGGGATTTCCTCTTTCGGATCAAACTCTTTGGCAAGAAAAAATTGCATTCTATTATATTTAACATGGCTGATATGTAACTCATTATCCATACGATACACATATATGCCGTTATTCCCATCCGGTAGCTTCAAATATGGCTATATCACCGGTATTCAGAATAGGGGTCATCTGATTATTAAATACTACAATAGCTCGTAAATCAGTACCAAATTGGCGTATGCGATCCGGGACTGCAATCATGCTGATTGCCGGATAATCTCCCGAATGAGTCTTGGGAACAGGAATTTCTCTCGCGGGATCGAAATGAAGCGCCTGTTCTTTGGTTAAAAGCGGAATGGTATAC
Organism: Treponema sp.; assembly: GCA_031280155.1. GTDB lineage: Bacteria > Spirochaetota > Spirochaetia > Treponematales > Breznakiellaceae > JAITHW01. Next base: position 7,381 of record JAITHD010000073.1, read on the forward strand.
CATTGAAGGCTATCTATGGTGTCGGCTAAGGGGGATAATAACGGGTCTGATACTACAGTGATGTTGTTATTACCGACGCTTCCGGCATTCCATAAGGCATTAATATTTCCCTTTACCGGTTCTGAACCACACATTCCCAATTGTGAAATATCAGGCTGAATTATGAAAACTTCCCCTTCTCCGGTTTCAATTGGGATCAGTCCCCATCACCGCCCGCCATTCTTTCTGATTCACAGCATACCTGCCCAACAAAAATCCGCTCAC
>JAITHD010000086.1 GCA_031280155.1 Treponema sp.
TTCAAAACGCCGGCATATCAGCATTAACAGGAGCAACAAATTAATACTGGCGAAACAGGGACCTTCTATGGTTTATGACAAGAATACCGCCATTTAGTATACGGCTGTTCATATCTGACAGAACCTGACCATACTATACCAAACGCTTATTTATAATAGGATTTTTTGCGTTAGCGGTAAACGCCCGTACCGCATAAGGTATAAAATCGTAGTTATATGAATATACCATAGCTATTAACGGATACGTTTTATCCAAGACATGGGCCTCAAAAGTTGTATATATATCATTATAGTTGTTTCGCATATAACTTGGATGAATGAGAACATTATGCCGCTCGTCTTGAACTTGTATGCCGAATTTATGACAATCAGATAACGGTATATCCCCTCCCATTCGGCTGCTGTTACAAAGTTCAGCTACCTGATGGATATTTCTGCTGTTTTTATACGGCAATGCGGCAAATATTTTATAGGTACTGCTGTTATGTACGCCAATCAGAATCATACGGAACAGAATATGCTGCGAGCCGTTCATATAGAATTCTTTTATCATAGGATAACTCATAAACATTTTATAGGACTCATCCCATATAGGGAGATTTTCTTCCAAACATTGAGCCATCGTCGGATTAGGACCGTATTTATCAATTATATCCTGCATTGGTTGTTCTATGCTGGTTTTTGCTTTTTTTTCAGTCATTAGCAACCCCCTTGGTCATTATTATATTGATTATAACAGTATAACGCCGCTTAATTTATTTGTCAATAACTATTTTTCGGTATTTTATACCGGAACAAATCTTGTTTATCCAGTGTTGCTTTACCGTTTCTTCCAACTGATTTTACTCAAGTATGACTTATATTACTTTTTTCACGTCAAACAGTACATTTATTTTTATATAACAGCGCAATATATTAGTATATATTAACTTTTTATATGTTCTTGTTGATCATCAATAAATAAAGCGGGGCATACAGTTTAGATTATAAGAAAAAGGCGGCAACATACCATAACAAACTTAGATGTATCATTAATACAAGTATTTTTTTCATTTGATTTATATTTTTGAAATATTTATACTATAAATGAGGTCCACGGTCCACGGATTACAGTTCCACAGAACCGGTACAATCCGTGTAATCCGTGGATTTTTTCGAGCATTTGTCTATTCCATGACAGGAAGCTAAAATTGAGCTTCAACCTTCTTAAGTGGACTGACTATAATAAAAACAAAGTAACAGTATTTTTATTGATCCCTACGACTAAAGTTACAGTCAATATCTGGTAATTTCCGCAGGTTCGATATAATATGAAAGAATAGTAAAACTTTTTAGTAATATTTACGTTTTCTAAATATTCGGACAATTAAGAAGAAAATCAGACAGCAGCCTTGTTCTCTAACCATAGATATAATAAACTGAAGATAAGAAAAAGTGAAAAAAGGCAGCAGGGCAGTATTTAAGCGGCTGTATGGGGTTAAACCCGATATATTTGAAAATGAGTATATCGTTGCGGATGTGCCCGAAAGTTCCATAAATAGGTCAAAGTTGTCCGTCTGGCGGTACCATTCAACAGCGCAATGCGCTCCGTCACCCAGATCACCCGCCGCATTTATCCGTTCAAAGCGGTTTCCTCTTTTGATGTCCTCGCCTGTTTCGCCCCGCGGCGTACAGGCGTATTCACGCAGTAAGCAGGTATTGATCCCGCTTTCACCCCAATACACCTGTTTGCCACGAGGAACCCGCTTTATCGTTGCCGTATATTCCGCCCGGTGATCGTCGGATTTTTCGTAATAGGTGAACGACTTTTTTTTCGTGTTATCCCCAGTTTTTCAAGCGCGTAGAACACCGCCGTTGCCGTACATCCGAATTGTTCGGCGTATTCTGTAAGAAAAGCGTCCGGTCTGTCCGCTACTGCTTGCCTTAAGGCTGCTTTATCTATCTTCCGTTTGCGTTCCCGTTTAATTGGTATTTCGTAATACCCGCTCTCAAGTTTTTCTTTCCACTGATAATAGGTTTCCGAAGGTATACCGAAGGCTTCCCGCAACTGCTTAAAGGTATGTCCTTCCTGTTTGTACGCAACCGCTCTTTTCTTATAGTCCATACTGTATGCCATATCTTATGTATCGGCTCTTTTTTCCAGTCCTTTAAATTATTTTACTATATATCTGGGATGACGATCAACCGTCTCAGGTTCAGAAACTTTTTAATATTTCAAGATTATTCCTACAATGAGTTTGTTTACTGTCATTTTCCACTATAAGTTATTTTTAAGATTGTCTTAATAGATTTTTAGTGAATCTGTTTTTAACACGCTGTATAAGGCAGTAATACTACGGCATAACTGGTTTAAAATATTTTATGAATAGAATACCGATACTTTTTACTAAGTTAAGGTTTAAAATACTGAAAATAGCAAGGATTTTTATGAAGCTCGAATCTGATGCATTTTACCAGAACGCCTTGATTTAAGCATGATGGATAACCCTCATATATTTCTCAGAAGAGGCTATAAATTTTTTTATAAAAACAGGTTTGTCTGCTGTAAAACTCCCGCCTTTAGCATGGGATATAAGGCGCAACGGTGATTGTTGTAACCATGACGCTTGACCGAAGGACCTGTTTCGCAGTATAGTAAAAACGTCGAATAGACCTACCCATGCAACCTGGGGAAGTTACGTCTATGGAGAGACTGCAAGACCGGGGAATGGAGGTTGGAATAACCGTTTAGGGAGTTTTGCGAAAACCAAGAGGGCTTATCCCTTTGGCAGGCTCAGTGAAGTAGAAATCTTGTGGATCATGTCTCAAAAAGACCCTATGTTTCAAGCCCTTGCCTTTAGGCGTAGGGTAGCTGACTATGTAATCCACTATACTTATCAAGAAGGAGGATAGAATGCGGTTATTAACCCGAGCTGATTTTGACGGTTTAGCCTGCGGCGCACTGTTGGAATATTTGGGAATTATTGATGAATGGGAATTTGTACACCCCGCGGACGTACAGAACGGCTTTGTGGAAGCTACGGAAAATGATGTAGTCGCCAATATTCCCTATATCAAAGGCTGTAAGTTATGGTTTGATCACCATCAAAGCGAAACTGAGCGGTTGGGTAAAGCATTTTTTGAAAAAAAAGATATCCCAAGTCCAGTTATGTTTTCGACTCCTACTCAAATGCAGTGGGAGGTTATCAAAGTATCCTGGAACGCTCCAAGCTGCGCCAGAGTCGTGTATGAATACTATCGCAATCAGGTTTCCGATAAAAATCTGGAATGCTTTGAAACTATGCTCAACTATGTTGACAAAGTAGATTCTGGAAATCTGACTGCTGAAGAGATTCTGAACCCCCAGGGGTGGATTTTGCTGGGTTTTATCATGGATCCAAGAACCGGTTTAGGACGGTTCGCCCAATTTACGATTAATAATATGGATATGATGAAACTCCTGTCCCACGCCTGCGGAACTATGGATATAGCGGAAATCCTCAATTTGCCTGATGTAGTAGAACGAGTCGATCTGTACTTTAAGCAAGATAAGCTCTTTCGGGAGATGATTCAGAAGTGTACGCAAATCGAAGATAATGTAATTATTCTTGATTTGCGGGAAGCGGATCCCATTTATGCGGGAAACCGATTTCTCCTGTATACCTTGTTTCCTGAACAGAATATTTCGATTACCCTTTTGAACAGCGTTGATACCGATAAATGTACCATTGCGGTAGGCTATAGTATCATTAATAAAACCGCAGCCCTAGACGTAGGAAAGCTCCTGCTTAAATACCAAGGCGGGGGGCATCAGCATGTAGGAACCTGTCAGGTTTCATATACCGTAGTCGATCAGGTTCTCAGAGAAGTGATCGACGCCTGTAAACAGGCTTAGAACACCGGAAAAGATTCAAAGCCTTTATCCCTGAGGAGGCTTATGGTTCGGTTTATATCTGTTCCTGACGGAACCGTAACCACCCAATAAGCGCCTCCGTCGTCAGCAGTCCGCCGGCTCATGACCGCCTCAAAGCCGACGGATTTGAGGCGGTCTACCATAGATTTGGCGTTTTCCTCCTTGCCGAAAAGCCCGGTCTGTAGAGCCGTCGGATTTTGGCGTCCTGAAGAAGGAGCGGAATTTTCTTCAGAGGTTTCTAGGTTTATCTCATGCCGCCCCGGAAAAAAAAGCCACAATGCTGAGGGAAAAATCATCACTCCTGCTTTGGCGGAAGCCGCTTCCTTTACTATGCGGGCTTCCGGACTGAGGGGGTATTCTGATAAAAGCCGGGTTTTATACCTATCAGTACCGGAAAATTTCCAGAGCGTATAATAAATCACGGGTCTATACGGCTCATAATTGGGATCGCTTATCAGTTCAATCAGGGGAGCTAGGTCTTCAGACCGAAAGGCTTCAATCTGAGCAAGGAGATACTTGGCGCGGTGCTGGATTGCGCTGTCTTTAGCGGTAAGCATAACCGCCTTTGCCGCGGTTTCGGACTTTTCCATTTCCCCAAGCCCCAAAAAACAGAAAGCCTCTTCAAGCAATGCGGCGTCATGCTGTTTCCCGGGTTCCGCAAACGCCGCCTTATTCCATGATTCAGCGGCTTCCTCAAGATTTCCTATAAGCTGAAATAAACGAGCCTGCCTGATGAGGGTCTCCTGCCGCTTGGCTGGGGAAAGTCCTGAGCCTTTTAAAGTATTTTCAATATTTTTAATCTCTTCGGTAAGAAAAAATTTCTCCTGCCTTTGAGCGTAACAAGTCTCTTTTCCAAACAAAAGAAAACAGAGAATAATAAGCTGAAACCGATTACTGCTGACCATAGCCGTTAAGCTGGTCTCCGTCTTTATCAAGAACAGCGCCTCTTTGGTTTCCTTTTTTAGGCTTATCCTGTCCTCCTTTTTTGCCTCTAATATGCGCGGAAATAATAAGCGGAATAGCGGAAAGCAGCCCTACCATAAAGGAACCAAAAACAGTGAGAAATACCGGAACTTCTTTAAGGGTCCATTCAGGATTAATGAATGAAATATCACATTTATTTCCCAGATTAGAGAGAATAAAAATCAGGAATACCGCGAAAATAATAATAAAACCAACTAATCGCCAGGGCATAAACAAAGCTCCTTTGCATGGAATGTATTTCCCCGAAGAGATGAAAGGGTTACCTCCCCAAAGGCTCCTATCATAGACGACACCCCTGGAACAACCACCATTTCGTCCCGTTCTGTACGGGTTATTAATTCATCGGCATTTTTTCGGGAAATTCCCTCGATCAGAACCTTTTCCCGAGATCCGATGCGTAACGCTAATAATTGTAATGTATGCTGTTTCTGCAGCGCAATAACCTGGGCAAGGCGTTTCCGCTTTACCGTCTCGTCAACCCGCTGGGGCAGATCAAAGGCCGGCGTGCCCTCCCGGGGGTTATAATGGTACATATAGGCGTACAGAAAACGTACTTTCTCCATCAAATCAAGGGTCTGAGCAAGATCATCGCTGGTTTCTCCCGGAAAGCCGACAAGAATGTCTGTAGACAACGTGATTTCCGGCAGGGCTTCCCGGATTTCAGCCGCTAACTCCAGATACTGTTCTCGGGTGTAGCGCCGATTCATAGCGGATAAAACCGTATTGGAACCATGCTGGACGCAGAGGTGCAGGTGCCGGCAAAAAACCGGATGTTCCGCCATAACCTGAATGGCTCTGGAAGAAAGGTCTTTGGGGTGGCTCGATAAAAACCGAACCCACTGGATAGAGGTCTTCTCAGTTTCCGCGGCTACCAGCTCCAGAAGCCGGGGAAAATCAATGGACTGGGGAAAACCGGAATCTTCCGTCCCTTCCCAATGATAGGAATTCACATTCTGACCTAACAGGGTGATTTCCCGTACCCCCTTTTCCGCAAGCAGTTTGATTTCTTCTCTAATATCCGCTGGATTACGGGATACTTCCGGTCCCCGCACATAAGGAACAATACAGTACGAACAAAAATTATTGCACCCATGCATAATCGGGACAAAACTGCGGAATTGCCCCTCCTCAAGATGGGAAGAGGAAAAAGAAAACACCGGCTTTTCAGAGGCTTCAAGAAAAGAGGTTCCTTGTTCAAGGGCTTCAAGAATATAGGGAAACCTCGATCCCTCGGACGTTCCCATTACATAATCTACAGCAGGAGCTTTTATTTTAAGGGTTTCTCCCAACCGGGAAGCCATGCAGCCCGCCACGATAAGGGTAAACCGCCGCTTTTTCTTGAGGGCCCCGTATTGGGCAAGTCTGCCCAGAACCCGCTGTTCCGCGGTAGCCCGGACCGAACAGGTATTGAGTATCACCAAATCAGCGCTTTCCATATCCGGCGCTTGAGACCAGCTCCGTTTTTGCAGTACCAGCCGGAGCGCTGCGGATTCGGCGCTATTCATCTGACAGCCGTAGGTTTCAAAGAAATAGTTCACCTTCTGCTTTTGAGTCCTTTAAGAAATTTTACGCCCTTCCAGACTCCCATAGCGAGAAAACCAACGCCCCCTAAACCCAAGAGGGCGCCGGCAGCGCCTTCAAGTAAGGGTATCGTTTTAGAAGCAATCGCCAGTGCGCCGCCGACAGCAAGCACCGCCCCTGCTTTCTTATCGTCCGGGTCTTTAGAAAGAAGCGCTCCAATACCCGCTGCGGCGGCGACCCCGCCTACCGCAATACCTACTATGGATGGAAGGGCCCCTAATGTTAAAAGGGCTGCTCCTCCCGCGATACCGCATACAGCGGCGACACCCTGTTTTGCCAATACTTTAGTTGGCGTATAGTTTTCCATACTATTAATAATATAACGCATTGAAAAAGAATTAGGAAGAATATGAAACAGCGTATAGGATAAATACAGAAAAATTTTTGCCTTCTCTCAAAAAAAGCGAGGAACAAAGCGTTGCGGGGTCCCAGGTACAATACTGTTATGTGCCATTTTTGCTAAATATTTTTATAATATATTGACAAAATAAAAATATGTAAATATAATAGATATGGTATATATCTCAATACAATAGAAGAGGAAAATATAATATGTATAAAAACAAAGGGGTATTAAGAAATTTATTTATAGGTTTTTTGGGGATAATTATCCTAATAGCATTAATTGGAACATTAAACAAGATAAAAATAATTGAAGTGGAGCAAATATCTTATAACGCAACCTTGGAACAACTTTGGGAATTATGGGAATTTGATAAACGGAAAGCATGGGATTCATCACTTGACTGGGTGGAAGCGGACGGTAAATTTGAGTTGGGGCAAACTGGTTTATTAAAACTAAAAGATCAGCCTCCACGAAGATTTGAAATAATAGAATTTGAGATAAATAAACTTTATACGGATAGGTTTTACCTTCCGTTGGGTGGTAAAATGGATTGGCAACATTCATTAGAAAAAACAGGAAATGATATAAAAATAAAATGGAGTGTTACCGTAAATGGTCCAACCGCATTAATGCTTTTACCAATAATGAAAACAATATTAAAAGAAGAATTACCTGGAACAGTTGAGAAATTTATTAAAATAGCAGAAACAAAATAAATTGGGAAAAAGCAAAAAACGGCACATAAACAGGTCTGTTTATGTGCCTCGGCTTTGCCGGTCCTTGGTTTTGCCAAGGACGCCGCCTTCGGCGGGCTTGGCCTCCATTCGGCTAAATCGGCTACCCTCCCACGGCTCACTCCGGCACATTTGGGCGGGCGGGCGCGCTTCCTATGGAAGCGATGCTTCGCAAAGCCCTTTCATGCCCGCCCAAACGTCGCAAACAGCCGGAACGTTATGCGAAATGGGGGCTAAAATTTTATTAAAATATAAATCAAAATAATAGCATATTTTGTATTGACAAAAGGAAAATATTAGTATATAATAAAATAAATTATTA
>JAITHD010000146.1 GCA_031280155.1 Treponema sp.
AGGCGCAAGAGACAGCGGGGTTCCGGCAGGCTTCATCAAACCTCTGGAAAAGACAGGCGTGAACATACCGCCGCATTATGACACATTCGGGGCCTATATGCGGACGCAACACGCTCTATACTTCCGAATGTTCTGTCTTGAAAAACAGAAATATCCTCTCTCAATACTTCTTTCAGGAGTATACCCTAAAATATCCGCTATGTATAGAAGCATTTGTATAAAATATATTTTTCCGCTCCATAATATAATAATTTTAATAAATTATAGACTTTTATAATTTTTCAGGATACATCCTTGGAGGCGTTATATAAATAATGCTATATTCTATTACCGGGAATTTTTTTCGGAACATAGAGCCGAAAAACCGAAGCATAAAGAGATGGTCGATAGTGCGCTCAAGACGGATAAACAAAACAACTAAGCCTCTAACTAAGCGGGTCCGCAGGTAAACGACGTTTTGCCTTGTCAGCGTTCATCTATTATTTTATCCAATCTTTTATTTTCTTCTTCCAATAATTTTATCTGTTTATTTTCTTTTTCTATTTCCAATTCCAATATTTCTTTTTGATATTTTAGTTTCTCTATTTCTTTTTCTCTTTTATTTTTTGTATTTTTATGTATAAATGAAAACACTATTGCCGGCAGTCCAACAAACAATGATAGTATCGCTATACTTCCAGTTATAATTGCGGTTAAATCCAATGGTACTCCATCCTTTTATACATTAGAAAATTTATTCTCATAATTTTCACATAATTTTATATTTTTTGTCTTTATTTTATAATACCGGCTTTGTATTAGTATGTCAATATGATTTTATGGCTGTTTCTCATTAATTTTAGACAAAATAGCATCTAACAGACTCTTCGCTAAAGGTGACTTATCAAGAGGCGATTTTTTTAAAAATATGATTTTAACCTATTGACGAATCTTTCAGGATTTGTTATATTTATACCATAATGGCGGCATAGCTCAGTCGGTAGAGCAAACGGCTCATATCCGTTAGGTCATTGGTTCAAGTCCAATTGCCGCTATGTATTCTTAAAGGTTAGTTGAGAAAAGCCCCTTAAAATCATTTCTTACAATAAGCCTGCTTCCTTAAACGCCGGGAAAAGCACATGAGGAGTCAGAGGAATCCGGTTAATCCCTAGTCCGGTTGCGTGAAGCACCGCATTGCGGATCGCCGGCGCTCCCGGAACAGTAGGAGGTTCGCCTAAGGCTTTGTTGCCATAGGGACTGGTAGGCTCGTAATTTTCCACAAACCCGGTTTCAAGATGCGGGTGATCCATGATAGTGGGAAGTTTGTAATCCAGCAAGTTGCCGTTTAGAAGTTTACCTGTTTTTTCATCATAGATGAACTGCTCTGATAGTCCAAACCCAATAGCCATACTCATACCCCCATGAACTTGGGCTTGTGCAAGCTGGGGATTTAAGAGTCTGCCGCAGTCATGGGCGTTGATAAGGTTCAGTAGTTTCACCTTTCCCAAAGGAATATCTACTTCGACTTCCGCAAAGGCGCAGCCGAAACTGTACGCATTGCTTTTGGCTTGCAGCGTTGATTCCGCGGTGATATGTTCCGCCTGAACAGCGCTGTAGAGCGTTTCCGCGGCAAGCTCTCCAAGACTCAGCAGCGTCTTATTATGGAAAGAAGTAAGCACAATATTGCCTTCGATAATTGCAAGGTTAGAAGCGGGCATCCGGGTATAGTCAGAGGCGATTCTCAGAATCTTTTCCTTGAGGAGCAGCGCGGTTTTGTTTATGCCCATGCCCCCTACATAGCTTTGACGGGAACCATAAGCGCCGCTGCCAAAAGGGCTTATATCAGTGTCTTGGGTGCTGATAACGTGTACCTGTTCAAAAGGAATCCCTAAAGTCTCAGCGGTCATCTGAGCAAAAACCGTATCCGCTCCCTGTCCAATCTCGGTTTCTCCAAGCTGAATCTGGACGCTTCCGTCTTCATTTAATACCATACGGCAGGAGGAAACTTCAATCGAGATGGGCCAAACCGCAGTATTGTACCAGAATAGGGACATTCCCACTCCTCGGCGTATCGGACCAGTCTGATTTTTGTATTGGTCCCGTTTCTCGTCCCAATGGATATACGCTTTGCATTTATCCACGCATTGACGGAAAGAATCAAAGTAATGTACGTTTTTTGAAAAATTATCGGTAAAGCCCACAGGCATAAGGTTCATAAACCGAAATTCCAAGGGATCCATGTTGAGGGCTGCGGCTATGTCTTCAATATGAGATTCAATCGCAAATATCGCTTGAGGCGTACCGTATCCCCGCATTGCTCCGGCTGTTGCGGTATTGGTATATACGGTAAAAATTTCCGCCTGCCGGGCCTTTTCGTCTTGATAAAGCTGGCGGAACGCATTGGTTCCCTTTGCGGCGATACTGTGTCCATGAGAACCATAAGCCCCCTGATTAGAATAAGCCTTATACTTCCGGGCTACAATGCGACCATTAGGACGCAGATAGGTAGTAAGATAAATCTTTTCAGCATGACGAACCCGAGTCCCGAAAAATATCTCTTCCCGGCTTAATTCCAGCTTTACCAGCCGCCCGCCGATCTGCTGGGTTAGAAAAGCGTTGAGAGGTTCATAGAGGGCGTCTTGTTTGTTGCCGAAGCCTCCGCCGACATAAGGCTTTATGATCCGTACTTTTCCCCAGCTTATTCCCAAAGCCTGACCGACAATACGCCTCAGGATATGGGGTATCTGGGTTGAAGATACTACCACAATCCGCCGGTTTTCCATGTAGGCAAAGGATATAACCGGTTCAAGATGACAATGCTGGACTATTGGGGTTTCATAAACCCCCTCAAATCGCAGCAGCCCCTCTTCCTTGATTGCTTCCTCAAAATTACCGTCTTCTATAACCGTATGTTTCAGTATATTATGGGGAAATCCCTCATGAATCAGAGATGCGCCGTCCTGCATAGCCGCTTCAGGGGTAAGAACCGCCGGATATTCCTCGTATGCTACTTTGACGGCTCGAAGCGCCCGGACCGCGGCTATCTCGTTTTCAGCGATTACCGCCCCAATATCGTCTCCGTAAAACCGTACCCGCTGATTAAGCAGTTTCCGATCCGCCGGATCCTGGTGAGCGGGGTCTGTTGACCAGGGATGCCCCGCTGTAGGAAAAGGGATGTCCGGCACGTCAAAACAGGTAACAATTTTCACGACTCCGGGGACAGCTTCCGCTTCCCGGGTGTCTATATGGGCAACACGACCGTTTGCAATGGTTGCATGTAATAGTTTCCCAATCAGCGCGTTAGGAGGCGCTAAATCGCCGGTATACTTTGCCCGACCAGTAACTTTTTCATACGCATCCACCCGGGGAACGCTCTTTCCAAGACTCATAGTTTTCCCTATTTTTTCCTTATAAAATAGCAATTCCCCGGACGTATTTTGCCTTGATATGACTATTATCCGATAGGTATACTGCCCGCTCAAGTCTGTCTCGAAGAGACAGTTTGAAAGGCGGAGCAAAACCGGCGTCCTCAAGAACCAGCGCATCAAATTCATAACCCGCTTCAAAAGAACCGACTGGTCCGAAGAAAGAACCTCCTCCAAGGGTTCCTAAATAGAAAACTTCTTCCAGACTAAGGGGCGCATCGTTTTGACCGATAAGCCGCCGGCGCAGCTTGGAAACTTGAACCGCATCGGTCATAGCCCGAAAAATCGAGGTATGAGCGCCGCCGGCTACGTCGCTGCCGAGTCCCACAGGTACGCCTGCTTCAAGAAAACGCCGCACCGGAGCCGCACCGGAAGAAAGATTGCTATTGGATTGGGGGCAATGGGCTACATAGACCTTTTGCTTCGCTAATAACGCTATTTCTTTGTCTTCAGACCAAACGCAGTGAGCCATGATGGTAGGGATTTCGCCGCCGAACAGATCAAATTGAGAATACGCATCGCCGTAACAGGCGCTTTTTGGACAAAGTTCTTGTACCCAAGCGATTTCCCGCTGATTTTCAGACAGATGAGATTGCAGGGGAAGATGATAGCGCTTTTGCAGCGCTGATAAACGGCGCATCAAATCATCAGTACAAGAAGGAATAAACCGAGGGGTCAAGATAGGCTTGATATTTTTATATGAACCGCACTGTTCAAGCCATTCCTGAGTCGCCGCAGCAGAGGTTTCAGCGTCTTTTTCCCGAATACTGTCAGGACAATGCCTGTCCATATTTACTTTACCCACCATGCAGACGAGACCAGAGGCTTCCAGCAGGTCCATCAATTTGAGAGTAGCCGGCGTATGAACCGTAGCGAATAGGCAGCTTCGGGTATTGGGTCCCTTTTTCAAATCCTCGATTAACGCGGTATAAGCCTGCGAACTATAGTCAAGATCGTGATATTTCGCCTCTTCTGGAAATACAAAGGTTGCAAGCCAATCCAGCAGTTCTAAATCCATACCCAAACTTCTCAACGCAAACTGGGGGGCGTGAATATGGAGATCCGCCAGTCCCGGCAGTATGAGCTTTCCGGTAAAATCAGCAACCGGCAGATGTTTATACTGTGCTGGGATTTCTGAGAAAACCCCAGCGGATTTGCCGGCGGTACACACGAGAACGCCCTTTTCCCGACAGTCCAAGGCATCCTTTGTTTTACTGTAACAGATATCGCCTTTGAGTATAAAATCTCGACTTGTTACCGCTGTTTTTTCCATGAATAAAAGTATGGGCTTATTATGCACGGTCTGTCAATGCCGGCGCTGCTGAAACAGGCTATTCCCTAACCGCGCCGTTTCAAGTATACTTTTAATATGGAAATCAAAGACCGCTACGCGCCCTCGCCTACAGGATTGCAGCACATAGGGGGCATTAGAACCGCCTTATTTAATTATCTTTTTGCCCGTTCAGTAGGGGGCGCCTATATACTTCGTCTTGAAGATACAGACCGCGCCCGATTTGACGAGGCCTTTGTTCAAAATCTCTACGATACTTTTGCGTGGCTTGGGATACATTGGGATGAAGGTCCTGATATTGGAGGACCTGCCGCGCCGTATATCCAGTCTGAGCGGTTTGATTTGTACAAGAAATATGCGCTGGAATTGGTAAACGCAGACAAGGCATACTACTGTTTCTGCTCTGCGGAACGGCTTGAAGCAATACGGAAAGAACGGGAACAGGCTCATGCCAGCGAGACCGGCTATGACCGGCAGTGCCGAAGCCTGTCCTCGGAAGTTGGGAGGTCCCGAAAAGCCGCCGGGGAACGCTGCGTGATACGCCTCAAGATTCCTCTAGGAGAAACTACCCGTTTCAAGGACCGCCTGCTCGGATCTATCGAATGGAAAAACGAAGATATTAATCCTGATCCGATATTGCTCAAATCCGATGGATTTCCGACGTATCATTTGGCAAACATAGTGGATGATCATCTCATGGGCATAACCCATGTGCTTCGCGCTCAAGAGTGGCTTCCTTCTACGCCGCTCCATCTGATTCTGTACCAGAGTTTCGGCTGGGAACCGCCGGTATTCTGCCACCTGCCGATGGTAATGGGACAGGACGGCAAAAAATTGAGCAAACGCCACGGCGCTACGAGCATTGACGAATTCCGCCGCCAAGGGTACTTGCCGGAAGCCCTGCTCAACTATGTAGCTTTGTTAGGAGCTTCTTATGAAGAGGGAAAAGACCTATACACTTTGCAGGAGTTAAGCGAGCGGTTCAGTTTGGATAAGCTCAATAAAGCACCGGCGGTTTTTGATTATAAAAAGCTTGAATGGTACAACGCCCACTATATCCGTATGAAAAGCGATGAAGATTTGGCAAAATCCGCGCTGCCCTATGCGATAGAACAAGGACTTTTCGGCGCTCCTTGGACAGAACCTGACGCCTCCCAGAGATCGGGGTTTGTTAAAGCAATGCCTCTTATCAAAGAGCGGGTTTCTTTTCTTCAGGAAATACCGGATAAACTTCGCTATCTTTTTTCTGAACCGCCGGTTCCTCCAGCAGCGGAATTTATTCCGAAAAAGTCGGATCTATCCCAAACCATTGAATTGCTGAAACTTGGGCGGAGCCTCATCGAAACTTTGACCAAATTAGACGATGCTGAAGCCGAACAATTTGTAAAACAAGAAGCTGAAAAAGCCGGCGTAAAACTTGGAGACCTGATGATGCCTCTTCGAGTAGCCCTAACCGGTTCCCGTATCAGTCCGCCCCTCTTTGGAAGCCTCCGAATCCTTGAGGCGGCAGCCGGGCTTGCGCGGATTGATCGGTCTTTAGCGGTATTGGAAGAAAACCGTCCTTAGCGCAGGGGAGGGGCAAACCTATTTCAGCAATGCTCTCAAACCTTCAAACACTTCTCCTAAATCCTCAAAACGCATAACCGCTTGCCGATCCAAGGGGGTATCCATGTTATTAACGATAACGATATCCCCGCCCCGTCTAAGCGTCGTCTGGGGCAGTCCTGCCGCAGGATATACGGTCAGACTCGTACCTAACACAAGCATCAGGTCTGCTTTTTGAGCTTCTGTTTCAGCATCTCTTAAAGCGTCTATTGGAAGGCTTTCACCGAAAAAAGTAATTCCCGGTTTTAAGACCCTGCTGCAGTGGGGACACTTGGGCACGTCCCCGGCCTTTACGGTGTCTGCGGCTTCTTTAAAATCCATCCGCACTCCTGCACAGCGGAGACAGTAATGCACCGCCGGGGAACCGTGAATTTCAATAACCCTCCGGCTTCCCCCTTTCTGGTGAAGCAGATCGATATTCTGAGTAATAAGGGCTTTCAGAAACCCTTTATTTTCCAGTTCAGCCAACACGGTATGCACAATCGAGGCTTCTTTTTCATCTATGTTATATATGAAAGACCCTGCCGCTTTATAATAAAAAGAAGGGTCTTCATAAAAATAATCAATATCAAAGATTTTCTCAGCGTCCATATCGTTATAAAGACCGTTTTTCCCTCGAAAATCCCGGATCCCCGAAAGGGTGCTTACCCCCGCGCCGGTCAGCGCAACACAATGACGGGCGTTCACTATTTTATCAAACAATGTACTAACAGCTTCATTCATATTTGCATAAAATAATGCATACTCTAAAAAATAGCAAGCCCTTTGAGGGCTTATTAGGACAGGGCGTTTCGTTTTGCCTGACCGCTGGTTTTCGCTAAAAATTGCGGAACCGATCGTTTTCTGCTATAATAGGGGAATGTGGATTGTATATGCGTTATTATCCGCCTTATTCGCTGGACTGACTTCGATCTTGGCGAAAATCGGTGTTGAAAACATACATTCTGATTTAGCCGTCGCGATACGGACGGCCGTTGTGTTGGTTATGTCCTGGGGCATTGTTTTTATAACCGGAAAGCATACCGGTATAGCCCATATTGGACATAAAAACTTTTTATTTTTAGTATGTTCTGGAATAGCCACAGGAGCTTCATGGCTTTGTTATTATAAAGCATTGCAGATTGGAGAAGCCTCAAAGATTATGCCTATAGATAAACTGAGCTTAGTTATAGGAATGATATTAGCCTTTGTCATATTAAAAGAAACCCTAACCATACAAACAATTATCGGCGGCGCTTTAATTACCATTGGAACTTTTGTATTGCTGCTTTAATAATAAAGATAAAAAATATTTTTTCATTCTTTAAATAGGTGCGTATTTAATAGTAGTTTTTCCTTTGGAGCAAAGCCTTTCTCATATTCTTCTAATTCTTTTTTGTTTATAGTAAATATTTTTCCCTCATAATATCTGCCGTTTATATTTTCTAACGCTTTAGGATATAATTCAAGAACCAATAAAGCGTCATTATAGCCGCCTTCCAGGTCTGTTATGTTATATTCTCTGCTATTCTTAAATCCATATTTTTTATAGTATTCTGAATTGCCGTATATTACTATCCCGTTATATCCCAGGGTTTTTGATTTTTCTATTGTATAGGCAATCAACTTCTTGCCAACCCCCATTTTCTGATATTTCGGCAATACGCTGACAGGACCGAAGGTTATTACAGTATAGGGTTCTTCATTTTTTAGTATTTTTGTTTTTGAATATACAATATTTCCTATGATTTCATTATTATACACTGCGACATAATCAAGTTCCCTGATAAACTCGCCAGCCTCTCGTATAGTATGTAATATCCAATGTTCTATGCAGCCGGGACGGTAGATATTCCAGAAAGCCTCCCGGGTTAAGGCTTCAACAATCCGGTAGTCCGTTTTTTCTTCCCGCCGCAATTCAATTTCCATAATAACTCCTTATATATATAATATATTGTTTAAAAAAATTGTCAATATTTTTTCTCTGATATGGTACCGCATCTCTAACTTGTACCTTCATTTTAGTATAAAAAATTCTTGCATTAACACTCAGCTATTGGTTCAAACCGTTGACAAGCAGTCGAAGAGCGGCTATAGTAGGAGGCAAAATAAACAAAAAGGCGGTTTTACATACAATATGGAACCTAATTCTTCAAAGCGGCGCGTTACGATTCCGCTGTCCGCGCAGATCATCCTGTTAAGCCTCAGCATAGTGCTTGCCATTTCGGTGGTAATTTCATTAATCACCCTTAAAAACATAGCCGCTCTCATTGATAAAAACCTGTGGTATACCACAGACACTACCATGCGGTATCTGGACGCGGATATACGATTGGCCCTTGCGCCGCCGGTTACTATAACCACTACCATCGCGTCAGCCATTGAGTCGGCGCCTCGGGAAATTCGTTTAGAAATACTGCAAAAAGTCTTGAATACCGACGTCCATATTTCGCAGATTCTCTACGCCACTACTGTTTCTATACAGGAACCGGAAGGCTATATGATGTATGCCACCGGTTATCAGCCCGCGCCAGGCTATGACCAGACCAAGCGGAGCTGGTTCAAAACCGCGATGAGCAACGCCGGAAAGACGGTGTTTACCGCCCCTTACGCGGACAGCAGGACGGGGAAACTCTGCGTTTCCGTAGTATGCACGACCGGCGCCGAAGGGATGGAAGCAGGCGGCGTCATCTGTACCGACGTATTTTTGGATGTGCTGAACGATATAGTAACCAGCCGCAAAATCACCTCTGACGGCAGCACGTTTCTTATCGATCAGGAAGGTTCTTTTCTTGTGCATACGGATCCGGAACTGATACTACAGGAAAACTTTTTTAACAGCGAAACCGGCAAACTGGTTGAAAAAGAAGCTATTCTATCTAAAGAAGTAAAGGCGAATATCATCGGAAACCGTTATATTATTTCCGCGCCCCTTACCGGA
>JAITHD010000183.1 GCA_031280155.1 Treponema sp.
CTTTTACGGCGGTTCCAACCCATGCTCCCCGGTCTTACTGTATCTCCACAAGCGTAGATTCCCGTGGGTCCCACGGTACGTTTATAAGTAGTATATCACAGGGAGGATAGATATGACAAGCCGTCAACTAAAAAATCCTTACGGATTTTTTGCGCCTTATATCCCCATGCCTAAAGGCAGGGGCTTTACGGCGCGTTTGGTAAACCGCGTAGAAATCTTAAAATCTCCGGTTCCGCTCTATCCCGCATATAAAATGGCTGAAATTATCAGCCGCTTTTCGATTGAAATAGCCTTACTCTGTGTGCCTGAAGATGCCGCCCAGCATACGGCGGAAAATTTAGCCGCCGCAGGGATCCGGGGGATTCTCAATTTCACTCCAGTAGTTTTAACCACGCCGCCGGAAACCGCAGTGCGGAATGTAGGGCTTCTGGAGGAACTGCGGGCTTTGTCGATAGAGATTTCAAATAAGGTAATCCTGACTGATGACTAAAAATCTTATCCTGGGCAGTCCCGTGCTTTTAATCCGGTTCGCCGTACCCCTTTAGAGAGAAAACTGCTTGGGTTTTGGTTACGCTGACGCTTTGATGCTTCTATCAAGACTGACGGCTTGGTAAAACGCCGCCAGTACCGAATCCTGAAGCCTTTGCAGTAATTCCGGGGCTTTTCCGCCGACTCTTTGATTGTTGATATGGCTGGCGGACTTACAAAAGATGGAAGAACTGGAAATCATCACTTCGTCGGCATCCAGCATTTCCTTTACGGTAAAAGGCATCTCTTTGACCGGTATTCCCAGAGTCTTGCACTGCGCGATAAGATGCTTTCGGGCAATTCCGGGCAGAATCAGGTTGTCTGTCGGAGCGGTCTGGAACAGGCCGTTTTTGAAGATATGCACGTTGCTATGAGAACCTTCGGTCACCTGTTCTCCTCTATGAAATACCGCCTCTTGGCAGCCGGCTTGTTTGGCTTTTTCACTCGCCATCACATTAGGCAAGAGATTCAAGGTTTTGATATTACAATGAAAAAACCGCGTGTCTTCGACGGTGAGAAGTTTTACCTTTTCATAGATATTTTCTATAGCTGCGGGTTTAAGCATTACCCAGAGATTAGGAGCAACTTTCTCTGGAAACGCATGATTCCGCTCGGCGGTTCCCCTGGTGAGCTGCCAATACACAAATTGACTGGGGCTGTCAAGTTTACATACCAGACCCTGCAATAACTCGGCAAGTTCTGTTTTAGTAAGCCCCGGCGTCATGTCCAGCAAGGCGGCGCTGTTAAAAAACCGATCAATATGCTCGTCTAAGGCGTAGATGATATAATTCGCACAGGGACCGGCATCATATACGCCATCCCCGAACCAGCAGACCCTATCATTCATAGGAATCCGCATTTCTTCGATGAGACCGTATTCTCCATTATAATATCCAAGATTTTTCATGCCTCAGTATCTCGTCACCTGCCCCTGCCTAAAGGTTTTTTCTAGGTCTTGGGGCTTGTTCCGGCTGCCCGGCTTACTCCCCAAGATTTCTACTTCCTTCCCGCTTTTCTTTTTTCTAAACGGGTATTTCTACAGCGGTTTCACTCCTGTTACCGGGAGCCGGAGCCTCCATATCCATAGACGTTACTTCCCCAGGTTGCGTGGGTAGGTCTATTTGACTTTTTAAGTATACAACAAAGCAGGCAGGGTGGTCAAGGATATTGTTACAAATCTAAAGGGTATTATGAGAAAAATTACCCTCCACTAAATTCATTTGACTATTCTTTTGACTCAGGGTATTATATATATATAAATCATTAAGGGATAGTATATAGGCAATCCGGTTAAGAAGGACGAAGTTCAATTTTAGCTTTCTGCTATGGAATAAGTGCATTCTTGAAAAAATCCACCGATTATATCGGTTCTGGGGAACAATTATATCATGAATCATTTATCCTATACATATAACTTTTCTCAATACTAGCAGGATTTGCTCGTATTGAGAAAAGGATAATTTTTATGGCAAATCAATTTTCTACGCAGTATAAGCGGAAACATCCACGATATATCAGCCGGGCAAAGGCGTATATTATGAGGATTTTGGACGAAGAGGCGGTGGTAAAAGACATCGGCATTACGGGTTGCTGCATCGCATATAACAAAAAACAGGTAAATCTTAAACTTCACGAAATATATGTGATTCATGTGCTGCCTGAAGACGAAAAACTTGAAAAATTTGAACTCCTTGCAGAGTCCCGGTGGTTCCATTCCAAAGGCGATTCCTGTGAAATCGGTTTTTCAATCATCTCGTCTCCCTATCTTTTTTCTCAGTATAAACATCAATGCCGCCGAATTCGGTAAAAACATCTGACAGAGAAGAGAAACCGTCTATTCTCTGTTAGTCTTTTTGATTTATTATGACTAAAAAACGTCCCTTTTCCGCAGATACTGAAAAATGGGTTTCTAAGGCCGCATTGCTGATCCCGAAAATCCCCGGATCCCAGAGCAGTCCATCTAAGGTCCATTTGAGACCCTGACTTTTAGCGCTCCAAGGACCCGCTCCCACAGGAAACAGGGAAATGAGATTTCCCGGCAAAACCCGGAACCGTACTGAATCAGGAGCCTTGAGACAGTGCAGCTCTTCCCCGGCAGTGAACCATTGATCCGGACAGCGGGGGCGTTCAAACAGAGCGCGTATCGCAAAAAGATGATCCGTCCTGCCCCCGCCGCCCCCGATAAGGCCGATTTCCTCACAGCCTTTTTCCCAAAGCAACATTAAGGCTAATTCTGTATCAGTGTAGTCCTTGTCTGCCGGATACAAACGTATCCGCTGGGGAGGATATGTTTCCAGCCGGCTAGGATCATTAAGGGAATCCATGTCTCCGATAATCCAATCAGGTTTTACCCCAGCCTCTTCCGCGGCAATAAGCCCGGAATCCGCGGCGACAATGATATCCGCCCCAGCCGCAAGGCGCCGGCTCTTGTTAGGCTCTGGTCCTTCTCCGCCGATAAACGCAATGCCCCGTACCGCCATAGTTGTTCCTCTATACTTTTATGGTTTTTATCAAGCCTTTGGCTAGTCATCGGCTTTATAATATAGTATACTCTATGTCAAATGAAGAATCTAACTATTCATCCGCTATTAAAAGAAATCGCCGATATATTTATTCGTCAAGGGAAACAGGTATTTCTTGTGGGAGGGGCGGTTCGGGATATGCTGCGGGGAGAGGCGGCTCAAGATTGGGATCTTGCGACCGATGCGTTACCGGAAGAAGTGATCCCTATGTTCTCCAGAGTTATTCCTACCGGAATCAAGCATGGAACCGTTACAGTACGCTATAAAGAGCGTTCTTTAGAGGTGACCACCTTCCGAACTGAATCAAATTATCAAGACGGTCGAAGACCTGATAAGGTTGACTATGCCGCGACTATTGAAGCGGATTTATCCCGTCGGGATTTTACCATGAACGCTATTGCGCTGTCCCTTCCTCGCGGCGATAAGGTAGATCCTTTTGATGGAACTGGAGATATCCGCCGGAGAATTATCCGCTGCGTAGGTAATCCAGTGGAACGTTTTGGAGAAGACGGCCTGCGTCCCCTGCGGGCGGTCAGGTTTGCATCTCAGCTTGGATTTGAAATTGAAGACGCTACCCTTGCCGCTATTAATCCTACGCTGCATATCACCGAAAAAGTCTCGGTCGAACGAATCCGAGATGAAATTGATAGAATACTCAATTCTTCTAAACCTTCAAGAGCATTTCGGCTTATGGAATCAACCGGACTTTTGAAGCTCCTGCTTCCAGAATTAGCCTGCTGCCGAGAGGTTGAACAAAAAGGGTTCCATTATTTTGATGTTTTGGATCATTCCTTAGTAGCCTGCGATTTTGCCGCTCAAGAAGAAGCGCCCTTGACCGTACGGCTGGCGGCGTTATTCCATGATATCGGGAAAGCCGAAACCCGGGCCCTTGACGCCTCTGGAGTTTGGACCTTCTACCAGCATGAGCGGGTTTCCGCTGAACTCAGCCGTAATATTCTGCTCCGATTCCGCTATCCTCATGAAACAATCGATACGGTAGTCCATTTAATTAAAGAACACATGTTTCATTACGAGGAAATTTGGAGTGATGCCGCGGTTCGGCGGTTTGTCATTCGGGTTGGGGAAGAACACTTATCCGATCTGTACCGGCTCAGGCGGGCTGACGCCTACGCTACCAGCGGCATACCCTTGCCCCGAGATTTCCTTGCGCCTCTGATCAGCAGAATTGACGGAGTGCTTTCTTATAGCCGGGCGTTTTCCATCAAAGACCTCAGAATTGACGGCAAAGACCTCATGGAAATCGGTGTTAAACCCGGACCCTATATGGGAATAATTCTTAAAGAACTCTTGGAAACCGTTGTAGATGATCCGGAACTTAATACAAAAGACAAATTGCTGGAAATAGCGGGAAATCTGAATAATCGGTATGTCTAAAACCCCGGGGCATCAAGAGCGAAGCCTAGCAGTTCAGGGCAAAAGCATATAAACCGGGTCCCCTGATTTTTGCTGATTAATATTAAGGAGGATAAGCCAATCGAATTACGCAAATTAAAGAGAGATTTCAATAAAACCAGCGATTGCTAGGGTATTTTAAGAAAATAAGTTATTGAAAATCCATCGGAATTAAACAAAATCATCTAAAATAGTATAACTGCACTTACGAGCCAGCCGAAAAAGCCTCAAGTGCAGCCCAGCAATGCTGTGGATTTTGAGTCGATGATATGCGGACAAATCCGGGCAAGACTGCCTGTAATTGTTTATCCTGATTAGAACATTGGCGGATTTTTTTGTCTCTATCGCCGATTAATCAGCATAATCTGCGGACTAATTCGATAATGTCCCATAAATCACTACTCCTGAATAGGAGTCTTGCATATACAATGCTGATACTATAGGATTAGACTGTGGACTATTGGGATACCCAGGGTGAAATAGACATGACTACAGAACAAAAAAAACAGATTGCCGAATCAATGGATATGATAAACGATTATCTGCGGGACGGCTATAAACGGTATCAAAGAGCCTATCAGTTTACTGATGATGAACAGATAGGCTCTGTAAAATCCGTACCAAAAGAAGTGGAAGTTGAAAGGATAGAACCTCAAAGTCCTGTCCGTCAAGGGCTGGAATTATCAGCTGTTAAGCCTGATTCTATTGAGGCTGTTGGGGCGGAAGCCCGTTCTTGTACCCGCTGCGGCTTGCATAGAACCCGGACTCAGGCTGTTCCCGGAGAAGGGGTAAAACGTCCTTTGGTGCTGGTTGTGGGAGAGGGTCCCGGAGCGGACGAGGACGCTACAGGCAGTCCCTTTGTGGGTCAGGCGGGGCAGCTTCTGGATAAAATGCTGGGGGCGGTTAATCTTTCCAGAAAACGAAATTGCTTTATTATTAATGTTGTGAAATGCCGTCCTCCCCATAACCGAGATCCCCTGCCGGAAGAGATCGCTTCATGCGCTCAATTCACTATCCGTCAACTCAAAGTCTTAAAACCAGCGGTAATCCTCTGCGTAGGACGGATTGCCGCCCAGGCTATCCTCAATACTACTGAGGGCATTGGAAAACTCCGGGGCGTATTTACCGAATATATGGGATTTCCCCTGCTTCCTACCTATCACCCAAGCGCACTGTTGCGGAATGAGGCGCTCAAGCGTCCAGCTTGGGAAGATATGAAAGCCTTGCGAACCAAACTGATAGGCTTGGACGAACACTATGCCCTTGAAATACAGGAAGGAACATAGCCGTTTTATGGAAGGCTCTTATCTGGAATTGGTCTTTGATTTGCCTGCAAAACAAGTCTTTACCTTCAAAGACACCCAAGGACAGGGCGGACTTGGGAAGCGGGCCCAGGTGTTTTTTGGAAAAGCGAACAGGATTATGACGGGTTACATTATTGGAGAGCAGACCGTCCCGCCTGAAGGAATCGAACAAGCCTCTATTAAAGAGATAAGCCGAATAATTGATAAAGACCCCGTCTTTGAAAGCCGGGATATACGGTTGGCTGAATGGGTAGCGGGATACTATTTTTGCAGCGTAGGGCAAGCGCTTGCTTCAATGATACCTTCTGGACGGCGAATCGGCGGGTATCCTTCTTTCGCGGACCAGGAGATTACTGAAGTTATACCGGAACTTTCAGAAGAGCAGCAGCAGGCATTGGAGACGATTATTGATCCGTCTCAGAGTTCAGGTTTGTTTTATCTGTACGGCATCACTGGTTCCGGGAAGACCGAGGTATTTCTTAGGGCTGCGGAATTCATGCTTAACACTGGAAAGTCGGTTATATATCTGGTGCCTGAAATATCTCTTACCCATCAGGCTGTAGAAGCTATTAAAACCCGTTTTGGTTCAGCAGCCGCAACCCTTCATTCAGAGATGACTCCAGCCGCTCGGTTTACCGAATGGGTACGGATAAAAAGAGGAGACCTTCGTATTGTGGTAGGACCTCGAAGCGCGGTTTTTGCGCCGGTACAGAACTTAGGGCTTATCATTATTGATGAAGAACATGACGGCTCCTATAAATCAGGAAATACCCCCCGGTATCATGCCCGACAGGTAGCTATGAGACGGTGTTCCACTGAGGGCGCACGGCTGGTAATGGGTTCAGCGACGCCTTCAGTAGAGGCATGGAAACTTATGAGAGAAGGAGGCATTACCCGGTTAAATTTGACCAAAAGACTTTCCGGCGGGAAAGTCCCGGACATAATCTCGGTGAGTTTAGAACATACCGAAGGCTGTCTTACTAAGGAATTAAAAGAAGAAATTCGTAAAACCGCTCAGATGAGACGGCAAACCATTCTCTTTCTTAACCGCCGGGGCTTTGCGTATTTCTACCATTGTCAAGCCTGCGGCTATGAACTTACCTGCCGTCAATGTTCCGTATCCCTTACCTATCACAAGAGCAAAAACCGGGTAATCTGTCATTACTGCGGGTATCAGTCGGCGCCTCCGGGAGCATGTCCCCAGTGCGGTTCTCTTGGGGCTGGATACAGCGGTTTCGGCACTGAAATGATCGAAGAAGAAGTCCGCAAGACCTTTCCGGATCTCAAGATATGCCGGGCTGACGCGGATAGCGCCGGCAAAAAAGGAAGCCTTCAGGAAACTCTGGAAAACTTCAAAACCGGAGGCTTTGATATTCTGCTGGGAACCCAGATGGTCGCCAAGGGACTCAACTTTCCTGGAGTACGGCTGGTAGGGGTGGTGCTTGCAGACACAGGATTGCATCTGCCTGATTTTCGAGCCGCAGAACGTACCTTCTCCCTAATTGTTCAGGTGGCGGGACGGTCAGGACGTTATTTTCCAGACGGCAAGGTTATTGTTCAGACCTTCCGTCCCCAAGATCCGGCTATCCTCAAAGCCTGTTCACTGGATATGGACGGTTTTTTTACCGCAGAACTAGCCCAGCGGAAAATGCTTGGTTTTCCTCCTTATACAAGACTTATTAGATTTACAATTCGTTCTCGGGAAGAAGAACGGGCGGAGGCGGCTATAAATCGGCTCGCATCTATCGCGGATCCTCTGATTCCGCCTGAAGCTGAAGCCCTGGGTCCTGCGGAATGTCCTGTCGCGGTGATTGCCGGAAGTTATCGGCGCCAACTCCTCCTCAGAGGTCCTTCTATGGGTTCTCTCCATACCGCGGCTCAGGCTATCTTGAACCAGTACGAAATCAAGAAGGATACCCGGGTATATCTTGAGGTTGACGTAGATCCTGTGAGCTTACTATAAATATCGAAAGATACAGTATAATTCTTCAAAGTGATATATATCATTTCGAACTTATTTTTATATTTTTGCATAATTCGTTTGACAAATATAACAGGTTCTAATACTATAAAAACGGTATATCATATCTTGTAATACCTATTTCTTGCGTATAATTTTAGCAGCTAAGGAGGGTATCTTATGACGATTTTAGTAGTTGACGACTCGCGGATTATGCGGAGTCTTATAAAAAATTTGTTTACCGATTTAGATATTGGGCATTGCGAATATGTAGAGGCTGAAAATGGTGAAGAAGCGTTTAAGCTTGTTCAGCACCGCCCTATTGATCTGGTGTTTCTCGATTGGAATATGCCGAAAATGTTAGGGATAGATTTTTTAAAACAGATTCGGAGTATACCCAAATTCAAGCAGCTGCCTATTATCATGATTACTAGTGAAATATCTAAAGCCAATGTGATTGAGGCGTTAAAGCATGGGGCTACCGATTACATTATAAAACCAATAGATGAAAAGAATTTTAGGGAAAAAATAGGTAAAATCCTTAGAAATATGCTTAAAACATAACACAATTAGAAAACCGCTCTCTTAAAGAGCGGTTATGGAGAAAGTATGGTAAAACAATATTTACAACCTTTTGCTTTGGCTTGTATGGAGGTATTCAAAAATTTCATAGGTACTGAAATTGTGGCGGAACGTTCTTATCTCTTTGACCAAGCGGTGGTTACTGGGTGGGATTTGTTTGCTATGATAGGGTTTACCGGCGGTTCCAGAGGAGCCGTGGTTATTTCTATGAAAAAAGATTTAGCGTTTAAGCTGACCAAGCGGTTTACCAGCAAAATATATACCGAGCTGGAGGATGACGTAACTGATGCGGTTGGTGAAATTGTTAATATTATTGCGGGAAATGTTAAACAAGGAGCTATAGAACAGTTACAGTTGAAGCTTTCTCCGCCGATTATTATACGAGGACAGGGACATTCAATCTCATGGCTTGCCGGAGGGGATCCAATCGTGAGTATTCCGTTTAAAATATATGAAACTGAAATATTCATGCTTTCAGTAACACTTGAAAAAAAAGGAGGATAAGTCTATGCCTCAGAGAAAACCAGGGTTTGCATCGCTTTTTACTATTATTTCTTTAACAGGAATTGTGCTTATTACCATAAGCCTATCGCTTTTATCTTTTATTAATTTCCGTACCATAACCTATAACCAGATTGAAACCGCTTTGAGCGAAAACATTAATCGTCTGCATGATACGGTAACCGCTCGATTTAATGCCTGGAGCACCTTGATAGAACGCGCCGCCATTGAGGTTGCGCCTTTTATTGGTGAAGAACCAGTGGATATTGAGCATATTGTATCTATTATCAGCCAGATTCAGAGCGCTCAGTCTGATGTGTGGACCCTTTATTGCTGTAGCAATATACTCTGGAGCCAGTCAGGAGGATTTCTTATCTATAATGACGGACGCCTCCCGCCTGAAAATCTTGATAATACGGAACGGGTGTGGTTTCGCAACGCGAAAGCAAATCCCGGAACTATAAGCTACACCGAACCCTTTATGTCCAACATTGGGAGCGGAGATCATCTGACTATTTCTGTTTCAGCCAATGTATATGATGAAGCCGGCCGGGATTTGGGAGTTGTTGCCGGAAATGTGTCGATTGACGCGCTTAAAACAATACTCGCCGATATTACCAGTTTGCCTCAGCAGCAGGTTTTTTTGCTCAATAAAGACGGGTACTTTATAACCAGTTCAGAAGCGGAAACAACAAATTACTTTGATGAATCAAAACGGTTTATTGAATCAAACTTAAAACGCTATCGGGACAATATTATTGCGTCAAATTTCTTTTTTAAGAGAGATAAGGATATATTTGTCTATTCCCTGTTTATTCCCGAAGTAAACTGGATTCTGGTGTCAACGGTTCCAACTTCTGTTGTCTTCACCAAGATTAACGGGATTTTATTTAAAATGATAGGCATTATTCTGGGGCTTGTTGTTATCGCGGTTGTTATGTCTATAATCATGACTCGAATCTTGCAGAATGAGCGGGACGAAAACGCCGCTATGAGGGACAACCTTAATATAGGTTTTTTCTTAATCGATCAAAACTATATTATTCGGGGGCAGTATTCTAGGGTATTAGAACAAGTTTTTTGCGCCAAAAAATTGAAAGGTAAAAATTTCGTCAATCTTGTATCCCTTTCGCTGGCGGAAAAAGAAATTACGGCTTTGAAAGATTATTTTGATATGGTTATAAACCGTTCTTTTGATCAGGATTTGCTGGACGAAATTAATCCAATCCAAGAGTTGTCGTATATCGCTGAAACCGGCGAAGAAAAGACCTTGAGCTGCGGTTTCGCTGCGGTTGAACGGGGACGGAAAGAGACGTTTATTCTGGGGAATATCCTCGATATTACCACTGAAAAACAGCTCAAAGACCAGCTTGTTGAAGAAGAAGCCAAGCGGCAGGAAAATATGCGGTTTCTCTTTGAAGTTATTCAGACTAACCCAGAGGTGCTGCATGATTTTATGGAAGAAATGGAGGACGGCTTTGATCAGATTAACAGCATCCTCACTGACGACGACGTAACCCCGGAAGACGCGGTGGTAAGTATCTATCAGTCAATCCACGCCGTCAAGTCAAACGCGGTGATCCTAGGACTGAAAACCTTTGGGGAAAAGCTGCATAATCTGGAATCCACGATAAAAATCATTCGGGAACAGGAAGCGGTTTGTGATGAGGATTTGGGGCGAATCCTTGTAGAGATGAAGCAGATAAAGCGGGACCGGGGAAAGCTTCTGGAGGCGCTTCAGAAAATTCAGTCCTTTAAGACTGAGGGAAAGCGAAGTCAAGGCGAATATGTGCTGCTTGAGTCTTTGACCAGAGCCTGCAATAAAGTATCCGCTGATTTAGATAAAAACGTCGCCTTTGTGGTTAAGGAAATAGACCCTCGAACCATTATGAACGGTCCCCGCCGGGCAATGAAAGAAGTATTGATGCAGTTGATCCGGAACGCTGTGTATCATGGAATCGAGACCCCGAAGGAGCGGGCTGTTCAGGGAAAAGACGAAACCGGCGTCATTGCGCTGTCGATTACCCTTGACGGAGACTGGATACATATCCAGTTAAGCGATAATGGGAAGGGTTTGGATTTTGCCAAGATTCAGGCAAAGGCAAAACAGTTGCGTCTTATCTCTCAAGACGACGAAGCTGAAACAGACCCGGACCAGTTATTGCAGGTTATCTTTGCTCCCGGCTTCAGCACCGCCGAGGAAGAAGGAATGCATGCCGGTCGGGGCATCGGCTTAAATCTGGTACAGGATCGGATTCAAGAATTGGGAGGTACAATAAAAGTACACAGCGAATACCAAAAAGGCACGGTATTTATTATATCTATTCCAATGCCTGTGGTTGCGTTTACTCAAACCGCGTAAAAGACGCTAGGCGAGGTCCTTTATGAACCCAAACCGAAAAAAACGCTATTCTTTTGCCGCAGTGTTTACGTTTATCTGTTTGGCGGTTATTGTGGTTATCACGGCAAGTCTGTCAGTGATGTTTTTTATAAACTTCCGGGCGGTGTCGTATGAGCAGACTGAAAGCACGTTGCGGGAAAGTGTAGCGCATCTGCGGGACAGGGTAAGCGCCAAATTGAGCGAATGGATGGATCTAGTACGGCATACCGCTATCGGCGCGGCGCCGTTTATGGCTGAAAACCCGATAGCTACCGAGAGTCTTAGAAGTCTTTTTAAACGCATTATAAATGCTCAGTCGGATATTGCTTTTTTATACTGTTCTAATAATATTGCCTGGAATCAGCCCGGAGGGTATATGTTCTTTTACCCGGACTATACGCCGCCGGAGGATTATGATAATACTCGACGGGCTTGGTTTAGACAAGCCAAGCAGCATCCGCGGCGGGTTGTCTATGCGGAACCTTACATTGATGTAATAACCGGTAAGTTGATCACTGCGGCGGCAACCAATATATATGACGGTTTAGGCAGAGATCTAGGGGTGGTTTCCGGGAATATCAGCATAGCTTTTCTTGAAGATATGCTTCTTGATATGTCTTCGCTGCCGAAACAGGAAACCTACTTTCTGAATAAACAGGGATTTTTCATAACCCATCCTGATAATACCGCGGTACTGACCAAAAATTTTTTTGTTGAATTAAAGCTGGAACGCTATCAGGAAGAAGTTCTTTCGCAGCCTTCGTTTTTTAAGATGGACAAAAATATTTTTATCTATTCCGTTACTATTCCCGCAATAGATTGGATTCTGGTATCAACAGTTCCAGCGTCGGTTATTTTCACAAAGATTAACACTTTCCTGTTTAATATGATAGGCGTTAATCTTGTACTTATTGTTATCGCGGTTATTATGTCTATAATTCTGACTCGAATCTTGCAGAATGAACGGGACGAAAATACCGCGATGAAGGATAATCTCAAGGTTGGTTTTTTCCTTATGGATAAAAATTATAGTATTCATGGACAGTATTCTAAAGCCCTGGAGTCCCTGTTTTCAATAATAGACTTGAGGGGGAAAAATTTTATCGCTCTTTTGTCCTCTTCTCTTACTAAGAAAGAAATCGATACCTTGAAAGATTATTTTGATATGGTGTTAAACCGTTCTTTTGATCAGGAATTGCTTGACGATATTAATCCTATCCAAGAATTGTCCTATATGAGCGTTGAAACCGGCGAGGAGAAAACTTTGAGCTGCGGTTTTACCGCGGTTAATCGAGGACGGAAAGAGGTATTTATTTTAGGGAATATCCTCGATATCACCACTGAAAAACAGCTCAAAGACCAGCTTGCTGAAGAAGAAGCCAAACGGCAGGAGGATATGCATTTTCTCTTTGAAGTAATTCAGGGAGACCCGACTATTTTACATGATTTTATTGAAGACATGGATTACAGTTTTGAGCAGATTGACAGTATTTTTACGGATCCCGCAATGCCCCCAAAAGACGCGGTAGTGAATATATATCAGTCGATTCACGCTATCAAGTCGAATGCGGTAATTTTAGGGCTGAAAACCTTTGGGGATAAGCTGCACGCTTTGGAATCTGATATAAAAACTATTCAGGAGCAAGAGTCGGTTTTTAAAGACGATATTCTGCACTTAAACGAAGACGTACAGGAGGTAAAAAAGAACCGGCGAAAACTCGTCAATGCGCTCCAGAAAATACAATCCTTTAAGACTGAAGAGAAGCAGAGTCAAGGCGAATACGTCTTAATTGAATCTTTAACCAGAGCCTGCAATAAGGTTGGAGAGGATTTAAATAAAAAGGCGGAGTTTGTGGTTGACCGAATTGATCCGCAAACCATAGCAAAAGGTCCCCGACGGGCAATGAAAGAAGTATTGATGCAGTTGATCCGGAACGCCGTATATCATGGAATCGAGACTCCAGAGGAACGAACCCCTCAGGGGAAAGCCGAAACCGGAACTATTTCGCTTTCGATAACCTTAGAGAAGGGTCAGATACATATCCAGCTTAGGGACGACGGCAGGGGCATTGACTTTGCCAAGATTCAGACTAAAGCGGCGCAGCTCAATCTTCTCCCGAAACAGGAAGCATCGGACCCGGAAGCGCTTTTACAGGTTATCTTTGCTCCCGGCTTCAGCACCGCCGAGGAAGAAGGAATGCACGCCGGTCGGGGCATCGGCTTAAATCTGGTACAGGATCGGATTCAGGAATTGGGAGGTACAATAAAAGTACACAGCGAACTTCACAAAGGCACGACATTTACGATTGATATTCCCCTCAATGAATAGACCCTACAGGCATTCAGTTTATTCCAGCTTTTAAAGATCGGAAAAATCATACATTTTTGTAATAAATAATTT
Organism: Treponema sp.; assembly: GCA_031280155.1. GTDB lineage: Bacteria > Spirochaetota > Spirochaetia > Treponematales > Breznakiellaceae > JAITHW01. The sequence continues at coordinate 13,592 of JAITHD010000183.1, forward strand.
AAAAGCAACGTTTTTGTATTTTTTTCTTGCGGGGATTTTTTTAATCTTTATATTCAGATTTTTAATTCTTTATTATATATACAAATAGATGTTTATCCAAATATTTTGCTTGCTTGGCATAGTTATTGCTGTTATTATTACATGAGTATTGTTGATTTTACCAAAACGCCGGTAGCCGAATTATACGGCTCCAACTGTTTTTCTAATGCGGTTATGCGGGAACGATTGCCTAAAAATATCTATAAGGAAGTTCTTGCGGTTCAGGCTGGGGAAAAAGAATTAACCCTGGAAGTCGCCGAGGTAGTAGCCGCGGCTATGCGGGATTGGGCGCTGGCTAAAGGCGCCAGTCACTATACCCACTGGTTTCATCCGCTCACGGGACTTACCGCTGAAAAACATGATTCTTTTATTGCTCCCACCGCAGACGGTCGGGTTCTCATGGAGTTTTCCGGCAAAGAGCTGATTAAAGGCGAGCCTGATGCGTCAAGTTTTCCCTCCGGCGGATTACGGGCGACTTTTGAAGCCCGAGGCTATACGGCTTGGGATGTTACCAGTCCGGCTTTTCTCAAGCAAGACCAGACCGGCACCACTCTCTGTATACCGACGGCGTTTATCAGCTATTACGGTCAAGCCCTGGACAAGAAGGTTCCGCTTCTCAAGTCTATTGATGCCTTGAGCAATCAGTCGATCCGGCTTCTGCGGGCTTTAGGTAATGAGACTTCTAAACGGGTGTATGCCACAGTTGGTCCTGAACAGGAATATTTTTTGGTGGATAAAGCGTATTATGACGCTCGTCCTGATCTGATACTTACCGGACGTACCGTATTTGGTTCTATGCCCGCTAAGGGGCAGGAGATGGAAGACCACTATTTCGGGGCTATCAAAGAGCGGGTTGCAGGTTTTATGCGGGAACTGAATACTGAATTATGGAAAGTAGGCATTGCCGCTAAAACGCAGCATAACGAAGTCGCTCCCAATCAGTTTGAAATTGCGCCGGTATTTACGAATA
>JAITHD010000190.1 GCA_031280155.1 Treponema sp.
TATGCCGGAGTTCCTCCTGCTTCAACGGTCAGTACAGCGCCGCAGGTTTCTACCGCGACAGTGGCGGTTAGCTCCCAGCCGGCAGTTTCAAGTTCAAGGGGATCCCCTACTAAACCAGCAGCGTCAATCAGATCTCGGGAAAATTATTGGGTTCAAGCAGGTTCTTTTTCTACTCAAATCGGAGCGGAAAATGTGAAAGAAACCCTCGCCGCCAAAGGCATTACCGCAATCATAGAAAATCGGGATGTAAACGGAAAGAATTATTTCCGGGTTAGGATTGGACCCTATACGTCTCAAAATGAAGCGGATTATTGGCTTGCGGTTATCAAGAACATAAACGGTTTTGAAAGCAGTCAAGTTTGGCAAAATTATTCTGAACGATAAGTCAAGATACGAGTAAAAAAAAATCGCATTAAAGCAGAACCTATGTTCCTTCCCTATAAGAAGGTATGTACGGCAAAATTATTTTTATAGTATTTTGGTTTATCAGAACAGTCCTTTATGCAGAGTCAGCCCTTACCAAGGATCAAATATTTCTGGAAAAACTTAATCCTTTTTGGAATTTTCTATGGAATGGTTCTTGGGAACATAATAAGTCAATGATCAATCGCGGGGATCTGCGGATTTACATACCCTGGCAAACCCTTTCTTTACGGCTCCAGATTATTGATAAGCGTCCGGTTCCGCCTTGGGAACATGTTGAAGCCGGGACTACTGCATATTCAGGAGGTCTTTATCACCGACCAACAGGCTCTCGGATTTTGTATGGTATCCAGCAAGAACAAGGACTTGCCCACCGGCTTCGCAGTCCTTGGACAAAAGCGCTTCCTTTTGTAGAGAACCACAGACCTTCCAGTAGTAATCTGAAAACAGAACCGTCTTCCGCCAAAGAACCTGAGATGTATCTCTATATAGGGACTCCTCAGTTGGGATCATTCAAAGGATTTGCCTCGGTACTGGTGGATAACAGTTTCAATCCCGCTGTTACCAGCGGAGCAGCGTTCCAATTAAAACCTAGAATGAATCTACAAATAGAAGGTTTCTATACCCGCAAGACTTTGCCTTTGTATATTCCTTCTGCTTGGTTTTCTAAATCCCCTGTTCTGCCTGAACGGGATTTTCACCTTTATGCCCTCAGTATGGTCTTGAGCGGTTCTTTGATAGGTATTGCCGCAGATTGGGCGTATTCCGATACTTTTGCTTATGGAAGGGATATGTATGTAAACCTTGGATTTCGGCTTGGGGATCGTCCTTGGCGGTTTTCTCTCGCAGCGGATGCCGCAGGAGAGCGGTATGTTGACCGAGACGGCTCATCCCCAGGAGCGGGATTCAGGCTTGGCGGAAAACTTGAACGCTACGGACCTAAAATGAGTCTCTTCCGGTTTAGCACTGATTTTCGAGCCTCTGGAATCAGAGAACCTTTTGACCGAAGTTCTACCCTTGTCTATTATCGGTTTCCCGCTAATTTCGGCGCATTACCAGTGAAGCCCGCTCGCGTTTCCTTAACCCTAGCCCAAAATGCGTCGAATCTGGAAAAGATAGAAGATACGCTTAAAGGAGTTATCAGCATACGTTGGGGACCTTTCAGCTCAGTATTTTCAGGAACCCTAACCGGAATTTTTTCAGCGAATGAACAGCCTTTCCCATTTCCTGTTCCAGAAAAATCCCTAATGTTCGATTCCGCCGCAATTTCAGGTGAACTATCGTATACTATCGGCATATTTCGATTCAAGACAAAACTGGAATATACTCTTCGGAAGGACAAAGAACCGCTCTGGAATACTTATTTACAAACAACGATACAAGGAAAACTAGGCAGACTCAGCGTTAAAATAGCGTCGCCGGATTTACCTATGGTATGGACCTATAGCGTTTATTGGGGGATCCAAAAAAGATAAGAATTCCCCAATCAAGTAAAAGACAGAATATTCCGCCGATTACGCCTTTTGCCTTTCTGGATTGACTATATCTGGGACCTGATACCGGATACTTTCTATGGAGCGGGTTTTTCCATCTTTGTCTATATCTAAAAAAACTCCCTGCAATTCAGGTTTACTCCAGGCTTCTTTAGTCCAATTAGGAATACCTGTCAGATATTCTTGAATTCGGCTTGATATATCTACGCCTCCTACGGATTCGTTTGACCCGGTACGCCCCGCGTCAGTAATGACCGCTGTGCCTCTGTCTAGTAGGTCTGCATCCGCTGTCTGCACTCGGGTATGAGAACCAATCACTGCGGAACAGCGCCCGTTTGCAAGGGTAAAAAGTGTACGCTTTTCCGCGGTTGCTTCCGCATGAAAATCAACACTAATATAAGGAGTTTCATGACGGAGCCGTTCTAGCAATACCGGCAAGGCTGTAAAGGGATTATTGCCATGAAGCCGCAATAAACCGCTTTGCCCCAGCAAAACGGCTACTCCAATTTTACTATCTCCAACCTTAAAAATCCGAGAACCCGCGCCCGGAGCTTCAGCGTTCAGGTTTGCTGGTCTGAGCAGATAAGGAATTTTCTCAATACACTCTACCAAATCTTTCTTATAAAAACAACATTCCCCAGTGGTAAGCGCCTGGGCCCCTAATTTATGCAGATAAATCGCATGACCATGTCCAAGACCATTCCCGCCAGTAGCGCCGTCAGCGCAGGCAATCACAAAATCAAAAGATTGCTTCTTTTTAAGTTCAGCTAAACCTTTTTTAAAAGCATAAATTCCAGCTTTCCCTACGATTTCTGCAACATAGAGAATTCGCATTAAATCCCCATATACCCCGGACGGGTTTGATAACCCAGATAACCAGGCGGCTGCTGGGCTGAAAATTCTGAAAGAACCCGCTCGAATTCCGCAACAGCCCGATAATCTTCTAATTCCCGACAGGTATCCCGTAAATTATACAATGCTTCATAGTACAGAGGGGCTAAACTAACCGCT